>JBAVGL010000429.1:0-4916 GCA_049684795.1 Chitinivibrionales bacterium
ACCGTGAATTTATACGACGACCCGCCATAGGGCGCAATTATCACATTGCCTTCTGCAATACCATTGAATGTGTCGCCAATGGGAGAAGTCCCGTGAATAATTGTATAGGCGTCGTTAATCGCGGGGGCGTATCCTAATGTCAACTGAAGCATCGCACCGCTCAGCATGACTGTACCATTTACAACGAGCTGGTCGTAGTTCGTGCCCGCAGTCGTGCCGTTCAGGTCAACCGCAAAAGTGGCGCCGGCGGCAAAAGTCAGATTATTATTAATTGTCAATATGCCCGGGCCGGCAACTCCTGGCGCCAGCGAACCACCGGCAGTTACCGCCACTGTTGAAGCTGTTGTTCCCGTCCCGGCCAATGTAGCGCCGCTATTAACGCTCACGTTTTCGGACCCGGTGCCGGATCCAGTGGTATTGGTGATTAAGAGCATTCCGCCAGATATCGTTGTGACGCCTCCAAAGGTATTGGCCCCTGCAAGGGTAAGATTACCTGAACCGGTTTTGGTAATATTACCCGCAGGGCCGCTATATACTCCGGCTATGATACTATTTCCCGAACCGCCAATATTAAAATCATACGAAGAATTGAGTATGGCCCCATTTAATATTAACGTCCTTCCGCTATTGACATTCCATGACTCGGCAAAGCCGATAGTTATGCTATCATTAATCGTAAAATCCTGTGTAGCGCCGCTCATATCAACGTTGCCTCCCCCTGCTCCGCCTATAATCAATGCATTTCCTGATATAACAACAGGGCCTGTGCCAGGATTGGTAATTTGAATGGTTATTCCAGTAAGTCCGGAAATATCGTTTGTATTGTTTAATCGTGCAACGCTGTTGGAATTGAAAATAATTGTGTCATTATTAGCGGGAACCACTCCACTCTGCCAATTGGCCGTATTCGACCAGTTGTTGTCGGTTCCATTACCTGTCCAGGTTTTTGTTGCGGCAAACGCATTGATGCACATTATCCCCGAGACCACGATAATTGACAACAAGAGAATGCGATTGCCTGGGTTTTTTAACGTGATCATTTGGACCTCGAATGCAAAAAAAGAAAGATCGTTTTTTATTTTTTTCTACATTATATATATGCAAATAAAGTCACGCTTTGTAATTCTATCCATAAAACCAAAATTTGTCAAGGCAAATAGCTTAAGCGCTTAAACGAGTTTGCATAATTGGTGGTTGTGTTGCTTAAATTTTACAATAATTCTTGACAAAAGTCTGTGACGTACGTCAAATGGTTTTAATTTATTTTAGTCCTGGGATGAAAAAGATTTTTATCCTTACAAGAATACAGCGGGTCAAAATCCGAACATAATATCGATCTTAAGAAAACTATTCCGTTCAAGTGCCCTGATTATCTGTATGTTTGTATCTTTAGATAAATCAATCTGATAAACTTGACCCTTTTCCAGAAGTGCCCCGTTTTCGTCTATAATGACGCTTACGATAGGTTTAGTATAATGGAGTTCATTTCCCTGGACGACTTTTGCGATGCGGCGGTCGCTTAATTCAACAATGCTCCCTATGGGAAAAAGGGACGCATAGGCAAGAAAGGCCTTTACAAACTCCGATGAAACAAGATTTTGACGCGACATTTTTATGAGAAGCTCCATGGCGCGGTAGGGAATATA
This sequence comes from Chitinivibrionales bacterium, assembly GCA_049684795.1. Lineage (GTDB taxonomy): Bacteria > Fibrobacterota > Chitinivibrionia > Chitinivibrionales > FEN-1185 > JBAVGL01. Next base: position 1,647 of record JBAVGL010000429.1, read on the forward strand.
CGGCGTTCGATATTCCCGTGGTGAACACAGGGAATCATAAATGTCCGCCACCTGGACGATTTTTGCGAATCTGTGGATAAACCTTCCTGCCCTCTGTTTTGGATACCCTTTTCCATTCTCACGCTCATGGACCTGATACGCTACAAACTTGGCGGTTTCGGGAAGCCGTGGAACTTTTTCAAGGATATGAAGGCCCAGAATTGCATGTTTCTGTACTTCATACCATTCGTCCCTGGTCAATCTTCCTTTTTTAAAACGGATTTCATCGGGAACGAGCAGCATCCCGACATCGTGTAAAAGAGCGCCGATTCCTATTTCCACTATCTGCTTATGGCTGTAATTTGCCGCGGCCGAGATATTTATCGACAGCAGGCAAACATTGAGCGTATGGTGATACAGATATTCACCTTTCAAGGCTTTGGTGTTGGCGATATTAATCAGTATGCTCTTGTCGGTCAGGTAGGTCTTTATGAAACGTTCCACCACTTTGCGGATCGCGCCTTCATCGATCTCGATGCCTTTGGCCAACGAATTAAGTATTACCTTGACGCTTGCAATCGCATCGCTGTAAGTCGTGGTCAAATCGCTCATGTATTCCGGCGTCCGTTCCGAAAAGGCCATCTGCTTTGCCATCTGCTTGAGCGCCATTCCCGCAGGCCTGTCGGGCGCAAACCCGTCCAGGAATAATTTGTCGAGTTCCTGCGCCTTGGCGCTTTTGGTAAGTTGGAGGGCGCCTTCTTCGCCGGCCATCAAGCCTTTGAGTTCGGGCGGAAGAACAATTTCCAGGGCCGGTTTTCTTTTTTTGATTTTCGCGCCGGACGCCGAAGGGTCATCAATTTTAATCTCCTCCAGTTCCGCAAATTCCTTGGACATGAGCTGATGGATTTCCTCCTCCTCTTCTTCAAAGGCCTTCATATACACCTCAAAAATATTCCGACGCGACAAAGCGTCGATATATTTCTGGGAAAAAATCGTGCCTTTCGCGATAAGAAGTTCACCGCTTTCGGTATAAAAATTTCCTTCGGCAAGGGAATCCGGAATGATTGATGATACGTCAATTTTTTTCATGCTTTACCACACCTTCCAGCACCTGGTTTTTATACCGCAGAAATTTCAACCGGGGGTTTTTCTTTTTTATCGCCATTCTGCTGTACAATCCTTACGACTTTCCCTTCAATGATGTCCGGTATGTTTGCATCCAGCAGCCTTAAATCAAAGGATTTTGAAATAAAAGAAATATTTTTTAATTCTTCATCGCGTGCAAGCGCTAGTGTTGTATCATCAATGAACACAAGCACGGGCGTGCTGTTCGATGGTTTTGGGGACTGCTTATTGTCGGAAAATCCAGGTATAGCGGCGAATTGCTTGATTGTTTCCGCGGAAATCGCCTTGTCGGCCCATACGCATATAAGGTGCATGGTCCCGTTATAGGTTTTTAAAGAATCCAGACGCACCATCGGCGTTGTAGTGTATCCTTCTTTTTGCAGGTACATGAGCGGCGGAATGAAAATGTCCTTTGCGCAATTTGCCACGCCGATCTTTATTTTTTCCAAAGAAGCTGTGTCCTGGCTGTCGTCTTCGGTATTTCCGGCTTTTTTGTTCTTGTCGATCTTTAAAAACTCCTGGTAGAGTTTCATCTGGTTGGCAAGGTCCTCAAGCATGCTCTTTGTAAATCCCGCCGGCATCTTCACCTGCTCAAAGACCCAGTTCTCAACGGGCATGATATATTGGTCGCATTCACTGCCCAGAGAAACCGTTTTTGCCAGAATATCGGCCAGGCCCACGCACAGGGAGATTTTCTTGCTCGGCGTATCAAGATTATCTTTGTATTCATGAAATTGATACTGGTGTATGATGCCGTCGGTTACAGACTCGGGAAGTTTCCATTTTGCAAAAAGCTCAGCGATCATTTCGTTATGAGTGACGCCGAGGAGCGCTTTCTCGCTTATGATAAATTGCCGGCTGGTATTGGCGGTTTCTTCCAGGACTTTCGAAAAAATCGTGGGAAAAAACTCGTCCAGAAGCAGGATGCCGAAATCATGGAGAATGCCGGCGAGGAATGCCTCTTCGGTGTTGACCGTCCCCATCTGCCTGGCCAGGCGCTCGGAGAGGATGCCGCATACCAGCGAGTGATACCAGAAATCAGTCCGGTCAAAACCCAGGTTTTTATTCGAACTGCTGATAAGCTTCATGACCGTCATGCTCATGACGAGCCTTTTGGTTTCCCTGAACCCGACGCGTATGATCGCGTCCTTGACCGATCCGATCCTTCTGTTAAGGCTTGCAAAGAGGACGGAATTTGAAATCTTAAGGAGCTGCGCGGAAATCACCGGGTCGGTCTGTATGACCTTTGCAAGATCTGACGCCGCCGACTTTTCACTTTCGGCAAGCTGCAGCACTTTTGCGACAGTAAAGGGGAAGGCCATGAGGTCGGCGACGTAATTGGTCATGATTTCAATTTTTTTCGATCCCAGCGTTTCCCTGTTGAGGAGTTGTTCGATGTCCTTGTCCTTGTCGGTGGGCGTGAACTTCGGTATTCCCAGCTCCTTGTTTTGTTTTTTTAAATTTATCTCGATAATGTCCAGCAAAACTGAAAATTTCAAGGGACGCTCAAGGTATTTGTAAAGGCCTTTTTCCAAAAGTCCTTTTTTTGACCCGTCATCGAGCGTATCACCATAGCTGATTATCGGTATCTGTTTTGTTTTTTTATGCCGCTTGACCATTTCCGCAAAATGGAGCTGGTTATGCGCAACTCGGGGCAATTCAAGCAGAAGGATATCGGGAACATATTGCTGTATCTTGACAAAATTCTGGTAATGGGGGGTTGAAATTTTGACCGCAAGACTCTTTTGTTCAAAAGCAAGCTTGAGGATCTGCGTTTCCCGCTCATGCTCGCTGATGATCATTATGGACGCCATAGAATGCGCTCGCAATTATTTTTAAAGAAGAGAAAATACCGGCAACAGTGTATTGTTGAAATACATTTTTAGACACGTTAGAGTGTCTATATGCCTTTGCTATAGCAAAGGCATATTTAGAGAAACTCTTATCTGCCTGCCTGCGTTGCCGCTTCGGCAGGCAGGCCCTTAGGCAGGTTAGTAAATTATATGATTTAAAAAGTTTTTTGGCAAGAAGGACTTTTGCAGGACCCATCGCATGGATTTTCTCAATAAAAAATTGTTTCTGGCCCCCATGGCGGGCATCACTGAAACCGTATTTCGGAGAATCTGCAAACGTAACGGGGCGGATGTCGTTGTATCGGAAATGGTA
>JBAVGL010000430.1:0-4094 GCA_049684795.1 Chitinivibrionales bacterium
CAGTGAAATCGCATCAGTCAACTGTCCTTTTCGAGCGAAAGCGCTGCCAAGGTTGATAAGAGTGTTTATTTTATTGGGGTTTATTTTAAATGCCAACTGAAATTGCTCGATACCCTCGTCCATTCGACCGCTTTCCGCCAGCACAATACCAAGGTTGTTGTGAGCGTCAATATATTTTGGATCAATTTCCAAAGCCTTTTGGAAATCAGCAATAGCGTCGTTAGTCTGGCCCATTTTCAAAAACAAAATGCCGAGACTATAATAAATTTGTGCATTCTTTGGATTAATAAGCAAGGCTTTCTGGTAATGTTCAACTGCTTCGCGAATTTGTCCGGTCTTAGCTAATAAAGTCCCAAGGTTATTAATGCCTATATCATAATCCGGTTTAAGTTGTAGTGCCTTCCGATAGTCAGCTATTGCTTCGTCAGTTAAGCCTTTTTTTGATAACACGATACCGAGATTGTTGTATGCCATCCAACATTGCGGGTTTTTTTGGATCGTCGATCGATATAATGTCTCGGGATCTGCGTATGTCGTGGATTGCTTCCAGGTCAACAATCCTAATGTCAACAAAAGAATTCCAGAAAGCGCTATTCTTAATTTCCGTTTTTTTTCCGTCACTTGGTTCATAAGGGCAGAAGCCATCACAATTGGGCCTATACACGAAAGATATTGAAAATGGTCGGCAACATAAGAAAACTGAAACGAATAAACGTTGAAAAAACCCAAGGCAGGAAAAAGAGTTCCGGTGAAACAAACAAAAATTGCTAAAGGCGCCCTCGAACGTTTTCGCACCAACCAAAAAATGGCGGCAATTAAAAGCGTCGCTGCGGGGAATAGATATTGCCACCAAACAGCTTGGTCAATATTCCAATGCGGGTAAATAAAAATTAAATCAACAGGCAAAAATATTTTGCTTAAATAAAACCATGTCGCTCGCCCCGCAATAAGGCATCGTTCAATAATTGTTGAAGTAAATTGGCTGCTTTCATTTCCGATAATAAACTTGTGTTCCACCCAGGCGGTGAACAAACCATAAACAATCCCTATCATAAAAAAAGGCAATAACGGAACTAAATCTTTTTTCCAATCTATTTCCCCCCTTTTCCACCAGATTATGGCAAGAAGCGATACCGGCAATGTTGCAATAACGGATTTCGACATCAGGCCTAAAATAAAAAGGCAAATGGCAATTATATATAATTTCTTTGTTCTCTCACCGTCAAATTTTAGGTAAACCAACGCGGCAGAGAGGAAAAAAACTCCGGATAAAGTATTCTTAAGTTCCGTAATCCACGCCACTGTCTCTACTTGTAAAGGATGTATCGCAAAAATAAGGCTGGCCAGCAAAGCGCCAGGGATTTTTAAAAATTGTAAAATTCTAAACAATAGCACTGAAGATAAAACATGCAGGAGGATGTTAAGTAAATGATACCCTACCGTGGAACCGCCCCAAAGACGATATTCCAGCCAAAAAACACTGTGTACTAATGGATAATATTGTTGTGTTGCGCCGAGTTCTGTCCAAATACGCCCTAGGCCATTTAATGAACTAAGTTCCGGCCTAGTCATATGGTGATCATCATCCCAAAGAGGCGCTCCATTTAAAGCGGGATAGTAAACTGTGAGCATTACAATAAATAAAAGAGATCCCCAAAGCCAGAATTTGTTTAATAAATTAAACAATGCCGGCTTTGCGGGCTGGGTATGTAACTGTTTATATTCTATGGGTTTACGAATAGATCGTTTTGTCATTTTATGGCTGCGTTTCCCCATTTATAAGTTTATGAATTAAAAAAAATTCCTATGCATTAAATCTCATTTTTTTCTTGCTACCAAACCTATTGAAATAAAACATTAGTTGGAGTTAGCTGTCCATTCGTTGTTCCATTTCCAAGTTGGCCGGAGGAATTATCTCCGCAAGCAGATAAAGTGTTGTCACTTTTCAAAAATAGGCTGTGCTCTTCCCCAGCTGTCATGTTATACGCTTTGGCAATACTAGTGACTTGCTCAAATGTAGATTTGTTGTTAGTAGTACCATCCCCAAGCTGTCCAAAAGCATTCCAACCGCAAACCCATAATGTACTATCTGTTTTCATTATCAAGCTATGGTTTGCTCCTATGGCAATGTTCAGCACATTATTGATGCTTCCAACTTGTATAGGTGTCAAATGATTATTATTAGTACCATCACCGAGCTGGCCAAAAATATTATTTCCGCAAGACCAAAGAGTTCCATTAGTCTTTAAAAATAGACTGTGACTTTCTCCCGCTGCAGCGCTTTGAACATTGCTCATGGTCATGACTTGAGCGGGCATTGAACGGTCAGTTGAAGTTCCATCACCAAGCTGACCGGAAACATTGTCTCCGCAAACCCAAAGCGTACCATCGCTTCTTACTATTAGGCTGAAATCATATCCTGCTGCAAGGCTTTTAACATTGCTAAGACTTGTGACGGGCACGAAGGTAAGACGGTCTGTTGTAGTCGCGTCGCCGAGCTGGCCGTTTGAATTAGACCCGCACGACCAAAGTGTTCCACCGCTTTTAATAATTAGGCTATGTAACCCTCCAGCAGCCATACTCAACACATTGCTCGTTACTTGGAAAGGTGTTGAATGGTTGGTTGTTGTTCCATCGCCAAGCTGGCCATTAGAATTGGATCCACATGCCCATAAAGAGCCGTCAGTTTTTAGGAATAAGCTATGATTCCATCCTGCTGCTACACTCTGAACATTGCTTATGGAGATTTGCACCGGGGCTAAACGGTTTGTCGTTGTTCCATCCCCGAGCTGGCCGTTAAAATTTGCTCCAAATGCCCAAACCGTGCCATCGGTTTTCAGAATGAAATTATGATTCTGACCCGTAGAAACGGTTTTAATCTGAGCATAAAACCTGGCAGTATCGCTTATTAGAGAACCAATACTATTAGTAACGGTTACAGTATATTTACCGCTATCGCTGACCACTGGTGATGGTATTGTAAAGGAAGAGCTTGTAGCATTGTTTATAACGGTCCCATTTTTTCGCCACTGGTATGTTGGTTGCGGTACGCCAGTCGCCGCAACGGTAAAGGTCGTGGACTGGTTCAGATAGAGCGTCTGGCTTTTCGGCTGTGTGGTAATTGTCGGACGCGAACTAACCGACAGCGTAATGATTTTGCTGGTTACGGAGCCGCAGCCATTTGACACAGCGCATGTGTACGCGCCGGAATCGGCAAATGCAATCGGTTTAATCGGCAGGGTGGAAGAATTCGTGCCCATGGTTGTGCTGCCTTTATACCATTGATAGCTCAAAGTTCCCGTTCCGGAAGCCGTAACCGTCAAAGTAACCGTATCGCCGACGATTTTTGAAATGGTGGTGTTCGTAGCCGGGGCCGAAATTGTTGGCGGCATTGATACCGTTAAATGAACATTACTGCTCGTTGCAGACGGTGTGCAACCGTTTGAAACCGTACATGAATATTGGCCGCTGTCGGTAACTGCAACTGATGTAATTGTGTAAACCGCGTTATTAGGCCCGTTTGTAACAGCCGAGCCATTCTTCTTCCACGTATATATGAGCGGGGCAGCGCCGGAGGCACTAACCGTAAAGGCAACTTGCGTTCCTGAACAAACCGGCATTGCTGACGGGCTTACGGTTATACTGGAAATTGCCGGAGGGCTATCAACCGTGAGGGTCATATTCTGGCTTTGAGCATCCGGGCTGATGCCATTACTCACAACGCAATAAAAACTTCCCGCGTCCGCGGCCGACAATGGGGTTATCGTGTACGTGCTATCTGTGCTTGTGCCGGGGGCCGCTGCCGTCCCTTTCATCCATTGATATTTTAACAGCGGCGACCCCGTTGCCGAAACCCAGAATACTGCCGCCACATTAATACAGGTTTCCTTATTTCCTGAAGTAGTGCCAATAACGGGGGCATTCCCATTTATTTGCACCGACCTGGTCACCGTGTCGGCATTGCCTGCACTGTCCTTTACGGAATAAGTAACCTGATAGGTCCCGATTTGAGTAAGTTTAACCTTCGAGGTGTCTATGACAACCTTTGAAGTGATAATTCCATCTTTGTCATCGTACGCCGAATCCCCAAGTTC
>JBAVGL010000431.1:0-7714 GCA_049684795.1 Chitinivibrionales bacterium
TCCAAAATCAAGAAAAAGACATCGACTGGGAAATTGGGAATCCGGGGAAATCGAAACATTGCACACTTGCGCGGAACCTTCCGGCCCCTTGCCATTGAGCGGTGAAAGAAAAAGTTGTTTCGTTGAATCAAGAGTGAAGTCACGCATCATCAAGCGGGTAAATCCCGTCACGGCATAGCGCCCGTTAACCGACAATCCGTCGTAAAAACTTCCATCAGATATTAAGACTACAGGTGGGCCCACTGGACGTCCGCCGCTGATGCGCTGGGAAAATGTTTGGGTGCCATTCCATTCGGCAAGATTATTATCAATCGCTGAACTGCAATAAACAATCATTGTATCACTCGTTTCCTTGTTCACCCACCAACGAGGAATATAGGCATGGTCCGAAACTATTCGCACGGGAGCGTTGGATAACGAGTCAAGACAACGGATGTAAATGCTCGAAAGTCCCGAAAAACCTGGTCCTTGGGTGCTATAGGCAACAAATTTTCCATCCGGAGAAATGGCCGGCGAACATATGCTTATTGTATCGCTGATTTCCGTGATAAACGGGTGCGCCGCATTAAAATCAACAAAGCAAAAAGAATTTTTACCTTGATAATAGTTGACAAAAACGAGCCTGGCGTTGCTGGTCCCTAAAAAACCCGTCATATCGCTTACCAGAAGATCAATTGAAGGCATAGGAGATCCTTGTAGAGCGGAATCGATAAAAACGCCGTTTGAAATGGGGCCGACAGCACAGCGAAAGCCGACATAATCGCAACAGGAAGAAAGCGTCGTTGAATAGGTGGCGGACCGGCATGAAGGACGCAAGAACATTTGCCCATGCTTGAATGAGCCGCCTTTGACCACTTTTTCAAAATTCGAATTTGGGTAAGGAGCGCCGAGCGAATTACATATTTTTTTGTTTGAATACGGTCCTTTCCAATCATTAGTCCATTCAAATTCGTTCCCGGCCATATCGTACATTCCAAAGGGATTCGGTTTGAGCGAACCTGACTTATGCGCCACGCCGTCTGAATTCAAGGAATACCATGCTGTCCCACCCAATAAAGAAGTGTCTGTTTGCTCAGCAGAAACTAAAAATCCATCGCTCCGATCAACATATTCCCATTCAGATTCGGTAGGTAACCTGTATCCCGTTTTTTCAAGTCTTGCTTGAAGACCGGTCAACTCGTAGGCGCTTCCCGATTGCATTACCTTCTTTCCAAAATAAACATATACGGTATCGAGCCCTTCTTTTTTGCTTCGGGCGTTGCAATACAAGGCCGCGTCATACCAACTTACATTATAAACAGGTAAAAAATCGCCAGATCCGGCCGTTGCGAAGCCAGCCACCGGATTAATACCCATGAGGTCGGAATAGGCTTTTTGCGTTACTTCAATAGTATCAAGCCAAAAATCATAGGTAAATTCTACAGGCATGGGCGGCTTTTCATCCGCAGATACCAAAGAATCAGCAGAACCCTGTAAGAAAGACTCTCCCGCGGCGGGAATCAATTTCATTCCTGGATAATTATGATCAAATGGTGACGTAATTTTATGCCGGGTCTGGCAGCATAATAATGTCAAAAAAACAAGAAAAAGCGGAATAATAAACCTAATGCAAAGAACCCTCAACATCTTGATCGCTCCAAATACAGCCAATCAATAATACAAAACACGTCTCAAAACGCTTGTAAAAGAAGTGTATTGACAAAACATGTTTTCAGGTGTACAATTAATAGGCTAAATACAAAAAGGTAATTGTCAATTTAAGCGCTTCAACTCTTTTCCCTTTCTTATTCTTTAATGGAGTAATATATGCAAAAATCTTTAATAAATCCACCGTTTTCTTTTCTCTTTATAGCCACCCTTTTTGCGATTTCAACGGTTTTTGCGGAAAATTTAGTTAGCAATCTCACTAATTTCCAGGTTATTCAAAGAACCTCCGAAACCTTTGCGGATATTCCCGTTTCCGGTTATCACGATTTTTCAGTTGGATCGCATATACAAGCAAGAATCTGCCAACAAATAAATAATGAAGTCTTAAAGAATTTTGATTGGGAAACGGTTGATACTTCCTTCAGCTCAATGACCTGGAAAGGTGTCATTCATCATGTACCTGTTGGCGGAGAATATAGCATCCAATTTAGCCTGTTGATATTTGAAAATCAACCGGCAAAACCTTTTGCCACAATTGAACATTTGCTTGTCGGAGATATCTGGGGCGCCGGGGGACAATCGAATATGCTTGGTGAAGGAGATGTCAGTTTAAGCGATAAACCAATCGACCAGGTTCACATGATCACGTTGGATACGGGTTGGCAAAAAGCACGGGAACCTATCGGAGGAGTCGGATGCGGACCAGCGTTACGATTTGCTTTAAAAGTATATGCAGAAACAAGCATTCCCATGGGCCTGGCTTTTTACGCGGTTGGAGGAACCCTAATGTCTTTTTGGCAGAAAGGAACTGTTGGATTTAATAATTGGTCAAGCGTCCTGAATAGTGCCGGTGGAAATATAAAGGGTATTATTTGGTATCAGGGTGAAGCTAATGTGGTAAATTACTTACAAGATGCGGACATCTATAAAAGCCAGATGAAAGCCTTTATGTCGGATACAAGAACATCGTTAAACAATCCGGGACTTCCGTGGATTCTTGCTCAAATAGCAACAGTTTGTGATAATGAAGGCATAACCCCGGATTTTCTAATGATTGTCCGGGAGGCGCAACGGGAACTTCCTTTAGAGGATCAAAATGCCACGACAATCACAACCGCTGATCTGCCCCGGCAAGATTGTTTCCATTTCGCAACACCTCAGTATCAAACGATTGGAAACCGCTTTGCAGCCGCGGCACTTAATAAAATATATGGAAGAAAAGACCAACTGTTGGGACCGCGATTTTCATCGGCATATTTCAATGATACCGCAAATAAAACCATTTTGATTTTAACAAAAGACATATCCGGTGAAATTATTGTGTCCGATACGCCAAGTGATTTTTTTGTCATTAATAATGGATTAAAGCAAAACCCAATTTCGATAGTTCGAAAAGATACAAGCTCTATTCTTTTAACATTTAACCAACAACTTTCAAGCAATTCAACGGTTGGTTTTGGATTCGGTTGCGATCCGACCAATCTCAATTGTTCGGACATGTCTCAAATTGTGTTGCAACCTTTCTACAATCAACCAATAATGGACATTAGAAAAGGCATAAAACAAATCAGTTCGCCAGATAGCCAATCGATAAGAAAAACAACCAGTTTGGAAAATAAAATTGACATTACCGTCAAACAAAATCCCTTTAATTTATACGCGCTTTTTTCAATCTCTTTTTCAGAAATTAAAACTAATTCGGCTGAATTGTCAATCGTTAATATTAACGGAATGTCATTGCGTCGCATTCGTCTTTCAATCGGTCAAAACCGTATCTCCCTTTCAAAAAAATTCCTCCCCGCGGGATGCTATGTATTATGCATTTTTGATGGACAGAGAAATGGAACGACTAAAATGATACTTACGGGCGCCCATGTGTGAAGTAAAAAATAGCCGAATATTTTTTTTCTAATGGTATGGCGCTTCATTCTATCTTTTTTGTTTCATTTCAAAAAATTATCACTTAGATATTGACCCATGGAATAAGTATCATGTAATTTTAATATTCACGCCCTTCAAGCACATTAAATGAAAGCCATCAAGTTTAAAAATTATAATTCAGAATGCAAAAAATAATTCTAACGATTTTATTGGTCTTGTGTCTTGCTCTCGCTGTTTTTTGCCAAAATGCATCCTCAGCCCGAGAAACTGAAAGCTCCGAAGACTTAAATTTTCTTCCTCCTTTGAATGGCATCAGCATCACGATAGGCGGAAGTTTTTTTTTAACGGGGACTTTTATGGCCTCGCCTTCCGAAAGGGTTGATCAATTTATAACCAGACTTTACAATAACATTCAGAAAAAACCGGAAAACGCGGCGATAAACCGTTCATTCGCGAAAAGAAATATTCTCCTCAAACACGCTAACGGAGAGATTTTAACCGTTGATTTGGCAAAATTTCAAATAACTGGCGATTTCAAATTCAACCCCTATTTAAAAAATGAAGACGTTATAATTATCCCTCCGCTTAATTTAAATCTTGATTTTATATCGATTGACGGCGCAATAAATGTTCCGCAAACAATTCAATACGTCGATGGAGATAAACTTTCCGATGCAATCCTTATTGCGCAGGGGATAAATCCCGCATACGATACCGTAACGAGGGCAAGAATCAGCAGATTAGACAAAACCGGCGACACTTTAAAAGACTTCGATGTTGCCATATCCGAGAACCCGCCTCTCAAGCGCGGGGACCGAATTACCATACTATCCGATGAGAATCAGCGAAGAAATTTTAGAATTGCCATTGAAGGCGAAGTATTTCACCCTGGGCTTATTCCTATTTCCAAAAACAGTACGACCCTTCGAAATGCTTTGGAAAAAGCCGGAGGTTTTAAGAAAAACGCCGATTTAAATAGGGTAAGACTTATTCGAGGCGCAAACGTTTTCAGTACGCCTTTTATCAACACGGAGGTCGAAAACCTGCTTATGCTTCGTATGTCTATTGCTTCCGAGGAAGATTCAATATCGTTTTTCGTGGATAATCAATTACGACTGTTGTCCGGAAACGGCGCCATCGATTTTACCAAAGTTCTTGATGATAAATCGAATGAAGGCGATTTTATTGTTAAGGATGGTGATAAAATAATCGTCCCCGAAAAATCTGAACTGGTGTACGTCTTTGGCCAAGTCAATTCTCCCGGGTATATAAAATTTGAACGAGGAAATGACGCGCGATACTACATTGAAAAAGCCGGAGGAGTAGGTGAAACAGCCAAAAACAACGCTTATCTAATAAAGGGAAACACCAGAAGTTGGTTTATTGTCGGAAAAAAAGACTCCATTACCGTTGAACCGGGCGATTATATCTGGATACCTAAAAAACCGGTGCGGCATTTTGAATACTATCTCCAGCAGGTTGGGATAGTCGCATCGGTCATAGGAAGCATGGCGACTCTAGTCCTGTTATTTTTTCAGCTTTCCAAAACATAAGAGCCTCCAATGTCAGATTATTATAAAATTGATTTCCTCGACTATCTTGTGCTCATTGTTAAGTGGAAAAAAACCCTCTTGACCTTATTCTTTTCATCCTTACTGGTTTCGTATGGGCTTATTTTCCTTTTTGTGCCCAAACAGTATGAATCGACCGCGATTATTTTGCCTTCGACGGAAGATAATTATATGAGCGGCCTCTATTCAATGATGAAAAACTTTTCTTCGGTAATGCCGGGAAGCCTCGGGAATATTAAAAAAGAATCGGAAATGGACCTCTACAAAACGATTATTTATAGCAGATCGTCAATAGAAAATTTAATCGATAAGTTTGATTTGCAAAAGTTGTATAAAATTAAAAAAAGAGAAGACGCGATCGAAATAATCGGGAAAATGATAAAAGCGAAAATAACCTTGGAAGATGCGTTTGCAATTTCCATGCGCGCCAGCAGTCCCCAATTGGCAAGCGATCTTACCAATTATCTGGTAAAATACCTTAACGATAAAATTGTGGACTTAAATGTAACAAAATCAAAAGAAAACAGAATTTTTCTCGAACAAAGATACAATGAAATTAAACTGGATTTAAAAAATTCCGAAGATTCACTCAAAGCCTATCAAGAAAAATCAGGAGTCATGGAAGCGGAAAAGCAAACCCAGGCTTCCGTGGAAACGTATGGTAAACTTGAATCCGAGTTATCCATCAAACAAGTGGAATATGAGGTCCTGCAGAAAATCTACGGTCAAAATTCCCCGATAGTTGCGAACGGAAAAATATCCCTGGATGAATTTAAAAAGAAATATGAGCAGATAAAGGCCGGAAAAGATTCCGGTACCATACTCATCGGCCTCAATTCCATTCCTAAAAAAGGGTTGGCTTATGCGCGATATTACCGAAATGTTAAAATTTCCGGGCAGCTGCTGGAATTTATTATCCCTCTTTTCGAGCAAGCGAAATTTGAAGAAGAAAAAATGGTTCCAATTTTACAGGTATTAGACCATGCAATTCCCATGGAAAAAAGAGTTGCTCCCCAAAGAATAAAAATGGCGGGTCTTATCGCGTGTTCCGTAGTGTTCATTTTTATTTTTTATCTTATTTTAAAAGAGATGCTTTCCGCTTCCCAGAATCCTAAAATAAGGTTTATTAAAAACGAACTCTTTCATTTTAAGAAACTTTAATGGCCGCGTTATATTTTGGATTTCTTACATTTAAATCCATATGAAAAATCCAGAATCCCAGATAAAAAAATTCTATTGGGCAGCGTTCTTCTGTCCGCTCTGTATTTTTCGATTCTAACCTTTTCCGGTTTTAGCGCATTTTCTTGCGCGGCTTTATTTGGGCTGCCGTTGTTGCTGATTTTTATTTTTAATACGGACATAATAATTATAGGTTCAATACTATTGTTATTTGTGTTCGTGTATGTAACTTATTACCAGGTTGTCGTTTTAAGCGCTATTCCGGTCGGACTATCATTTATTATTACGTATAAAGGCAAAATTGCGAAGGACGTTAAAAGCCCGATAACGATCCCTCTAATATTTTTCCTTTTTACAATGGTCCCATCGATTTTAAATATTACGGATTATCATCAATGGCTTCACACCATATTCAATCTTGTTTTCATGGTAATAATGCTTTGTATCGTCGGAAGTTATATCACTAAGTATAGCCAAATCAAATTGTATTTAATTGCTTTCATAATTGCCTCGGTTTGCAATGGCTTAAAGGTTATTTATGACGGACATTCAATAGAAAGAAGAGTTTTTGGTTATGCTGGTGTTGTTTATGTTGATTATGCATGCATTGCCATTGCAATTTGTTTGATAATAATTCTGTTTTATCGCTCCATATGGACTATTCCCCTCATGATAGCAATAGTCATATTACTTATTTCGTTTCTTTTAACTCAAACAAGAAACCCCCTGATTTCATTGGGAGCATCATTTGCTTTTTTGATTATATTTTTATTCAAAAATAATGTAATGTTTTCCATTAGCCGTAAGAAATTATTGCTGACGTGTATGCTTGGTATGGCTTTAACAATACTTCTTTTTGCGATTATGAATGTTGTAACACCCCAGGCCTTTGGTCGAATTAATGAGCTCTTTGGATCAAAATCCGGCCACATTGCAAATACTGTCAATATTTCCCAAAACACCTTTTTTTCAAGATTGTTGATTTGGCACACTTCGATAATGGCCTTTACACGTCATCCCTTTATCGGTATTGGAGCCTATGCTTTCCCGTTCGAATCATATAATTATGCAACTATCCCGAATAGTCTTTATAGATTATTCGTTCAAGACGCGAGTCCGCATGTTGCTTACCTGGCGGCATTAACCGAAACTGGAATAATAGGCTTTATCGGTTTTATCATGTTCCTCTTCACAACGACCGTAATGGCAATAAAATCCGTTAAATATTCCGTTTCAAAACAACAAAAATATTATTCCCTGGGAATATTGACTGTTCAAATATATATCCTTGTCTCCATGATGCTCACCGATGCCTGGCGATGGGGCCAATGCGGTATGCTGTGGAGTTTAGTCATGGGCGTTTCCGTCGCAAATTATAAAATTATCATGCGAGAGAAAATACATTTTGAAAATTGATAACAAAGACTCCCTATGGC
>JBAVGL010000432.1:0-8403 GCA_049684795.1 Chitinivibrionales bacterium
GAATTGGGCGGTCCGCCTGAGCCTGAGCAGGAAGCATTGTTCGCACCGAGCGCCGCCTTCAGGCGTGCGGGCGAAGTCTTTCACGGCGTTTTCCCACGACGCGGGGTCGTAGACCGCCGCGTCGAACGGCACGGAAAAATGCCCCGCCGTTTTTTGCGCTTCCGACAAACGTTTTTCATATTCCCCGGCGGGCTGGATATTGGGATTGCAGAAAAAACAGCGAAGCTCGTACGATTCTTTGAGCGTATGGACGACCCACGCCTCGTCGGGCGCGCAGCAGATATGGAGGAGAAGTTTTGGTTTCATAAGCCGGAATTTATGGGCAGTCCGGTATTTTAGCCGCACCGGGGATCCCTCAAAGCACTCCCTATGGTGCGACTGAAACACCAGACCGCCCATCTTACCTTAAGGTATACTCGAACCTCATCACTTTCACTTCTTTCTTTCCCCTCTCCTTAACAAGGAGAGGGGATGCAGGGGTGAGGTGAATTATCATACAACTCCCGCCAGCCAGGCGCACAGTCCTGAAATGAAAAATTGCGCTTCGGCGAAAATATTAAAAAAGGCCGACCTGCTGGCCCTGTTGTCCTTGTTCCACATCATGAAAATAAATAAATACAGGAGCGGCGCCGCCTGCAGTGAAAAAGCCATTGAATCGCGCGAAGGCGAAACGCGCGGATGGCCGGGCAGGAATATCAAAGGATACACTATCAGGGACGCGATGGCGCTGAGGATGAGGAGGTGGATCGCGGCGCGAACCCTGGTTTCCCCGATGATGGTCACGAGCGTCTCGCGGCCCATGATCCTGTCGCCTTCGATGTCACGCAGATCAAAAATGAGCGACCGCAGATACGCGAGGATGAAGATAAGCGCGAAACAGAACCATGTTGACAGGGAGAACTCCAGCGTGCCGGCCATAACCTGCGGCATGAAGGTAATAAGAATGCCCCACGCCAGCGCCACGAAAAGGTCGCGCGATGTGGGGATGTCCTTGAGGCTCTTGTACCGGGTAATGGCCAGGAGGAACTTCGGCACGATGGTCAGGTGGTACACCAGCCCGGCGAGGACCGAAAAAACCATGAGATAGAAAAGGTATTTTCCCTGAAGCAGACTTATCAGCAGCACGAACGCTATGGCGATGCCGGCGATCGCGAAGAGCCTGGTTTTGTGCGCATGGTAAAACCGGAAACGGCTCAGGCCCTCGCGTTTCGTGCTTTCCAGGTTCGCAAGGCCGTTCCAGAGGTACATTGACAAAAAATAAAGGAACAATATCGCCATGCCGGAAATGTCGGGGCGGAAACATTGCAGCCTGCACGAGGCGTAATAGACGAAGACCGCGCCGGAGGCCACGAAAACATTGAGGTTCGACAGCAGGTTGAATAGGGAGCGCACGGCGTTGCGCGCCCCTTTCTTCTTCGTCCGGTCTAAAAACTCAAGCTGTTCGATAACGCGGTTGATCATCCAGTTCGGGGTGGACGCGCCGCCGGTGATCCCGACGGTTTTGCAGTGTTCGATGGCCCGCCAGTCTATTTCGCTTTCGGTTTCAACGTACTGCACGGGGCCCGGACAGACTTCCCGCGCGATATGCGCGAGCCGTTTGGTGTTTGCGCTGTTTTTGCCGCCCACGACGAGCATGGCATCGACCCGCGCGGCAAGCTCGCGGGTCTCGTTCTGCCGCTGGTCGGTGGCCGAACAGATGGTTTTTTTTATGACCACGTCGGAGCGCGCGTACCGGTCCTTGATCCGCCGCGCGACCTCGTCGAAGGTGTTTTTATCGAAAGTGGTCTGCGAAACCAGGCATAGCTTTTCAAAATGGGGAAGGAGGTCCACGTCGGCGGGCGAATGGACCAGGCGCCCGGCGCCGCCGGCATATCCCTGGAGCCCGATCACTTCGGCGTGGCCTTCGTCACCCGTGATCACGATGGCGTAGCCCATCTTCCGGTATTTTTCGATCACCTTGTGCACGGTCTTGACCTTTGGACATGTGCCGTCGACGACGGGGCGGCCAGCGTTTTGATAGGATTTCTCGACGTCCGGCGCCACGCCGTGCGCCCGTATGAGGATCGTCGATCGGGGAGGCATCGGCCGCGATTCGTCAAGCGTGGTCACTTTGCGCTCCCTGAGCATTTCTATCGTCTGATTGTTGTGGATGAGAGGGCCGAGCGTAAAAACGCCGCCCGGAGATTTTCCGGCGTGTTCGAGCGCGCTGTCGACCGCGCGCTTGACGCCCATGCAGAACCCCGCGGTCTGAGCGAGAATTATTTTCATGAATTAAAAATACATGATTCTATTTATAACTACTCGGATTACCTCACCCATTTTCCCCTCTCCTTGGCAAGGACCTGCGGCCTGCTGGAGCGGCAGCGCAGGCAGGGACGGGAAGGAGCAAAGCGACAGGGGTGAGGTGCATAGATTTGGTTTTCTAACGGCCTTATTTTATAAATCCTTTGAAAGACAGCTCTCACAATCCATTTTAAAACCATGACATTGCCCGTCATCCATTGTGACCGTCTAGTAAAAAAATTCGGCAAGAACGTCGTCATCGAGGATTGCAGTTTCGATATTGCGCAAGGATCGATTTTCGGGCTCGTGGGTCTTAACGGGGCCGGCAAGACGACGCTCATACGCGTCCTGCTCGGACTGCTTAAGCCATCAGGGGGCGCCGTGTCCGTGCTGGGCCGCGTTCCCTGGGACCATTCGGAATCATTGTATCAACGGACGGGCGTCGTGCTTGAAAACGACGGTTTTTCAGGCAATATGACCGTCAAGGACAACCTCAGGATATTCGCCGCCGCAAAGGGTTTGACCTGGGAAAGCGTCAAAGGATATGTCCGCGAATTCTGGGCCGACACCTTTATCCATGATGAAATGTTCGGGCCGTCAAAAAGAGTGAAGTATCTTTCACGCGGTCAGAGAATGCAATGCAGCGTATGCCGCGCGTTTCTCGGATGGCCGGAAGTTTACCTGTTCGACGAACCCACGGTCGCCCTGGACGTCGCGGCGTATGACCATTTCTGTTTCATGTGCCGCATTGCCCGCGGGCTTAAAGGCACGATGATCATCAGTTCCCATCAGCTTTCGGCCATTGAAGAACTATGCGATCTGGTAGGGATCCTTGATAATAAAAAATTGCACATGCTGGACAGTGGCGCTCAGTCCCCGGAAGGCGGGCCATGGACCATCGTCATGGAAAATGTCCCGGGCTCAAAGGAAATAATTGAAAGCGCCGCGGGCTCGGCCGCTTCATATTACGAAGGCGCATGGCATGTTGCTCTGCAAACTCCCCGGACAACGGTCCCCGATGTGGTGGCCCGGCTTGTGCGCGCGGGGTGCGGCATTCTGGAGGTGCGGCCTGAAAAGCAGGACCTCAAGGACAGGATACGGACGCATTATGAAAAAACTTAACGCCATCATTTCCAAGGAGTGGAAAAGCTTTGCAGGGAGCGACCGGGGCGTTTTTGCCGTATACGCGGTCCTCATTCTTTCCTGGAGTTTCCTGCCGCTTTACAAAGGTCTCAGCATGGGCATGGAAGACGTCTGGTGGTTGTTTTTTTCAGTCGTGATCAGCGGCAATTTCAGCAATACCGTGTTCGTGTCCGAGCGGCTCAGCGGTTCCATGGAAATACTGCTCACGTCCGGTTTCCCGCGCGACACCGTACTTTTTGGAAAGGCGGCTTTTATAACCGGGATATCGATTGCCATCGGGACCCTGTGTTTATGCCTTTCGAGGCTGTGGCTCCATCTGGCGGGAGGCCAGACGGGTTTCGATCGCGCCGCTTTTTACGGGGCGGGGCTTTATTGCGCCGGCACGTGCATGAACGTGGCAATCGCGGCATGGATGTCGGTGAGGCTGCAGAGTCCGCGTCTTATTCCCATTGTCACGATTCTTGTCATGAGCCTGATCGTTGCGGGGTTCTCCGGCCTGGTAATTTTTATTAATGTCCCGCAATGGATGCTGCCCGTCTTATTGCTGTCCATTGCGTTCGTATTTTTATTGCTGGCGAGAAAAGAATTTAATGGTGAAAAGATTATTCAACCGATTCATTTGTAAAAGCGCGTATGTACTCGCCTGCGCTTATATTCTTTGCATGTGCGCGCACGGCACTCACAAAACCGTACTGCGTTTTTTCGCGCTTGACACGGTCATCGACATTACGGTCTACTCCAATGCGCCACGGGTCCAGCGCGATCTGGACTCATTGCAACACATTGTCAATGCGCTTGACACGCAATTGTCCATATCCGAAACTTTAAGCAGCGTTTATCGTATTAATCACCGTAACGACTCCCTGCAAACGATAACAGGCCCGCTCAAAACAATTATGTCCGTCTGCCGCGGCGAGTGGAAACTCTCCGGCGGTCTCTTTGACATTACCGTTGAACCGTTAAAGTATTTATATGGCCTAGAATCGCACCAGAAAGCGCACCATATTCCCACACGGTGCGAATTGGACAGCGCCGTGGCGCTTATAGGGTTTGACCGGATCAACTTTATCAACGACAGCACCATAAAACTCGCCAAAGGGACCCGTATCGACCTTGGCGGAATCGCAAAAGGGTATGTGCTCAATAAGGCGGGGCAATTTCTCAAGGCCAGAGGCTATGAAAGCTTTCTCATCAACACCGGAGGCGACCTCATGGTTGGTGGAACGAAGCCGTCGGGCGAGCTCTGGCGTATCGGGATACAGGACCCTCGCAGCGAACAGGAACTCATCGCGCAGCTTAAGGTCGCGCAATCAAGTGTATTCACAAGCGGCGACTACGAGCGGTTCTTTGTTGAAAACAACAGGCGCTACCACCATCTGTTTGACCCTAAAACGGGCCTGCCCGGCCTGCTTAACAGGAGCGCCACGGTCGTGGGCGACGATCCGCTGGCAATCGACCCGGCCGTCAAGGCCGCGTTTCTTATGCCCGCGGACAAAGCGATCGCTTACCTTGCGGCGAGAAACATGAGGGGGTTCATCATCGACAGCAGCGGGGGAATATGGGCGTCAAAAGGGCTTAAGCCCGTTCTTTCGCTTACCGACTCCTCGAAGGCCGTGAATTGGAAATAGCAGGAAGTTCATGGGTAAACGGGTTGATGAGATGATCTCAAATGAAATTACGATAATTTCCAAACTCCATTTCTTTTAACTTCCTCATACATAGCATCCGGAGCAAGATCGATGTCGCCAGGCCATTCGACGAAACCATTTTCGCAATTTGCTTTAGAAAAGATGTCAGGGTCTTTTAAAGGTTCAAAAACGCCGCTTAAGTGACTTTCCCTGAGTATTACTTCACCGCTAAGCCCGTCACGGAACTTCACCCTAAGGAGCAAATGGTCAATAGGCTTTACTTCAATAACGTCATAATTCATAATGTTATTCCAATGGAAGAATTCTAAGTGGTTGTTGCTTTTTGGCGCAAAGTTCCCAATCAGATCGTAATTCTTTTCGATGAATTGCGGCCCATTCAAGAACCAAGCCCAACGATCGGTTTGGAAGCCTTCCGTCAAGTATGTCGAGTGTGTCAATTGATATTTTTGCGCTGTATTCGCCATATTCAGCATGAAAATGCGGGGGTGTATGATCATCGAAAAACATGCGGATAATAATCCCAAAAAACATTGAGATTGTCGGCATTTTAAATCCTTCCTGCATGATTTAATAGCAAATAATAAAAATAAGACATTTTAATCAAATAAACCAAAGAATTTATTGTTTCAACCCTCCTCAATCATTTCCACAATTTCCCCGTACATTTGTTCCATGCCTTTCTTTCCGTTCTTTATAGGATGGGTCAGTAACCGCCGCAGGTTCCTTCGCGCCCGCGTCTCGACGATGCTCACGGTGGCGGGAAAATGCTCGAGGGCCAGAAGGCCTGCCTGGAGCGTCGATTCATGGCGCGAGAAAAGAACCGAAAGCATTTTAAAAACGACCCTGTTGAAATTGAAATGGGTCAAAATAAGGGAAAGCTCAAGCCACGTCCAGAGACGCAGCCATTGTTGCGCCGTTATACCTATGCCTTCCCGCGTCAGGAAAGGCAAGCGGTCGATTCTGGTTCCGTACGAATAAAAAAGCTGAAGGCAGGCGATGAAAAAGAACAGGAGCCAATACCGCTTGACCGGTTGGATGAGAAATTTCCAGGAGCCTTTGAAAATGATTTGTATGGCGGCTGTCGTTGTCAGCGCGCACAGCGTGAGGGGAATTAAATCATTGACGAATACAAGGGCGAAACTTCCCGCGATGATGCACAAGGAGATGATCGCGTCGCGCGGTGAAACGGGCGCCGCGGTCAACGAAGGGAACGCCGTTAAGTTTTGGGTCGGCCCCCGCGTTTGCCTGAGGAACACAAGCAGCGGCGGGGCTAGCAGCCCGGTAATCCCGCCGAAGACCACCGAGGCGATAAGCATTACGGGGACCTGATAGAACAAATGGAAGTTGTTGACCATGAGGAAATAAACCGCGACCAACTGGCCGAAATTATGCATGAGCGCTCCGATGACGCTTATCCCGATTGCGCCGAGCGCGCCCCTTTTTCCGGCGACGTTCCAGCATATTCCCATGGCGATTGTTGCGGTGACGCCCCCGCTGAGGCTTACCATGATGGTAAGGAACGAGAACCCGAAATAAAAACCGACGATCCATGTGCGAATGAAGAAAAAAAGGAGGGCGTCGACCGCGCCGAATTCGATGATCCAAATAAGGGTCACGCAATTTGCGAGGCCCGGCTTCAGCCACGGAAAAAGCGGAATGCGCGGGAAAAAGGACTCCGCGGCGCTTATTGCCACGGCGAGCAGTATCCAGATTGCTTTATGCTGCCCATCAGTCCGCCGGGCCTTATCTGGTGACTGCATCGGGGCCGTCTTTCCGGGACGAGATGATTTCTATCAGCACGTGGTTCGGTGAGCAGATTATCTGCTGGCCCGTCCGGCCGATGCGACCGGCGAACAGACAGATTTGCCTCGGACACGTTGACGAAACAACACGGACCGTCCTGTTCCTGATTTCGAGTTCCATCGGCCCGATCCTGCCCTGGATGAACACCCGACGGTCCGGCGAGAGCGGATAGGTCGCGATTGTCGTCGCGTCCCGTATAATGGCGACCGTCTCCGGCCGGTTGTTTTGAAGGAGGGGAAAAAACAGCAGGGCCCCCGTTGCGCAAATCGCGATGAGCACGGCATCGAAAAAAGTGACGGGCCTTACCATCTGCTGCGAGGTCATAAGCGGGGGTCACTTTTCAGGGGAGGCATTTTCATGCAGGAGCTTTGTGTCCGCGATGATGGCCTTGGCGTAATATTTGAATTTATAAACCGAAAGGCCGATTAATGCCGTATGCGCGGGGGACTCCCATTTTTTTAAAAGGGAAAGTTCCTTGCTTTTGATATCGAAAAAACCGATCCTGTATTCGTGCTGCGCATCGCCCAGTTTTTGTTCGAACAGCGCGCCCATATATTGAGCGGCGGGCCGGACCGACTTGTTCAGGGAATCGGCGGGCAGGGGCGCGCTCTCGATTTCGTATTTGTAAAACATGTCCTTTTTCCCGAAGTAAAAGGCCGTTAAAAAAACGCGCGCGTCCCAGGGAAGGCTTTCAACGCCCAGCAGATCGCCCTTGTCAATTATTTCTTCGGGGAATTTCTTTTTGAACAGATAGATAAACGTATTTTTGGAAACGCCGAAGGGTATGCCGTCAAAATCAAACTTCGATGCGGGGCGCGATTTCAGGGCATCAAAAGCTTCGATCGAGTCATTATTTTCAAGCGAGGCGTTTACGAAGCCTTTTTCATGGGCGTCTTGATCCGATTTGTGGCGGTTTTTCCATGCACGCAGCTTGCAGGGTGAAATAATTTCAGTTGCGTCGGCTGATTTATTGTAATCAGCCAAAGCATCCCGATATTCCCTGCTTTTTGTCCACTCATTAAGCTGCTTTTTCCAAAGAAGTACATAGTTTATATCGACCATTAAGGAGTCGCCCGTGCATTCGACGTATTCTGCGCGATAGGTTGCTTCAAGGGTGTCGAAAAAGCCTTTTTCCTTTGTCGCATCGGCGCCAAAACAAAGGAAAAAAAACGCCGCGCCAGCCTGGAAAAGCATGGCTTTTTTAAAATGGCAAATCATAAAATCAAGTACGATCTTTCCCATCACCGAGCGGAATCGAAGTGATCGAATGCAGATGCATGTTCCCTTCGGCTTCGCTCAGGGAACTTCAGGGACTAAAGGATAAAATACATGAAAGAAATGCCATGGCGCCAATGGACATCGTTTATCCATTATTGTATATTTAAGAAAATAACTATGCGCATTAAAAAATATTTTTTGTTTTTTTTCATCGTGTGCTTTATCGTTTCCTTCTGCCTTGCCGCTGATAAAAAGGGTGCGAAGACCGACCCAAAAGCAAAAAGCGGCGTACAGAAAATTATTTTCG
>JBAVGL010000433.1:0-6253 GCA_049684795.1 Chitinivibrionales bacterium
GCGCTATGTTGTATGACTTCATAAGGCAAACCTCGCTATTTTTAATGGATTAATTCAAATGAGATACATATCAAAAAAAAATCTTTCTCCATAGTAAAAATCATGTTAATCCTATTTAATCAAGTAAATCCTGGTCATTATTCTTTCTTAATGTCATTTTCAAGATTTTTAAGGAGCGAATCGATTTCGCCCAAGTCTTTTTCCAATTCGCTTTCCGTTTTTTTACTGTCGGCGGAAAGAGCGTCCGTTTCATTGCCGATCGAGTCGAGTATGTCGTCAACGGCGGCAATATCAACCTGGTCATCCTTGATTTTTTCCTGCGCAGGCGAGGCTTCTGAAGCATCCGCAGCTTCCGCGACAATGTTCGGAGCCTTGTCCTCAATACCAGGGGCCGCTTGCGCGGGAGCAGGCTCCTGCTGCGGGGATTGTTTGGTTTCTTCAATTGGCGCAACCGGCGATCGGACGTTTTTCTTTACTGCCGGTCCGATAGGCCCGCCGGCCAGCCTCCCAGGCACAAATTTGCCTCTTACCATCCGTTGTATATTTTTGAAGCTTTCGGTCCCCGCTTTTTCCGCTAATTCAAAAAGGCACATTTCCGTGGTCGTTATATGGGCCCCCGCCAATTCCATTTTCCGCAGCGCGACATTGTGGTCGAATACATGTCTGGAATGCACGGCGTCGGCCACCACATGCACCTGCATTCCCTTTTCAATGAGCGAAAGCACGGTCTGGTTGACGCACACGTGGGTCTCAATGCCGCACACGACGAACGTTTTAATGTCGAGCGGATTGACCTGCGCCCAGAAATGCGGGTTTTCGGTCACGGAAAGCTCCATTTTTTCGGTGACCTCCAGAAACGTAAAGAGCTTGCGGATCGGGTCAACCGTGCTCCCCAATCCCGCCGGATACTGTTCAGTCACGAGAACGGGCATCTTAAACATCTGGAAAGTCAATACGCACCGCGCAATATTATTGATAAGGTCGTCAAAATGAGGTATTGCTTCCCTGAATTTCTCCTGCATGTCGATAATGAGCAGCGCCGTATTGCTCCGCGACAATAAATAAGGATGTTTCATGAAATGCGCCTTTCATCAATATAACGGCAATTTTTTCCTGAACTTCTTTAACCGTTCGATTTTATTGACGATATCCATATACGCGAGCGCCGATGCCTCGACGATGTCGGTGCTCGTGCCGATGCCGGTAAAAACTCCGGAGTCCGACCGCGCCACGATCTTCACCTTTCCCAGAGCTTCCCTGCCTTCCGTAAGCGACGTCAGGCTGAAGTCCTCAATGGCGATTTTACAGCCAACGATTCTGTCAATTGCCTTGGTGGCCGCGTCCACGGCGCCGTCGCCGCACGCGGCCTCCTGAAACGCCTTTCCCCGGACAATGATCCGCGCCGTGGCCGTGGGGACCGTTTTCCTGCCGCTTGACACATTGAGATATTCAAGCACGAAAGCGTCTTTCATGTCGTCGGCGCTTTTCGATTCCATGATCGCCACGAGGTCGTCGTCGTAGACCGTGCCCTTTTTGTCGGCAAGCTCTATGAAACGCTGGTAGAATTTCTCAAGGTTGATTTCCTTCTCCGCGTACCCCAAAGCGATCAGCCGGGACTTGACCATGTGGCTCCCCGACCGGCTCGTCAGGTTCATGCGGCTGTTTTTGAGGCCGATGGATTGCGGGGTCATGATCTCGAATGTTTTTTTGGCCTTAAGCATGCCGTCTTGGTGGATGCCGGAGGAATGCGCAAAGGCATTGCCGCCCACGATGGGCTTATTGGGCTGCACGGGCATGTTGCAGATTTCCCGCACCAGCCTGCTTGTGCGCATGATCTCCTGCGTGTCAACGCCCACGGCAGTTTTGAAAATGTCACTGCGGACCTTGAGCGCCATGACGACCTCTTCGAGCGCGGTGTTACCGGCGCGCTCGCCCAGGCCATTGACCGCGCATTCGATCTGCCGGGCGCCGTGACTGACCGCGGTCAGCGAATTGGCCGTGGCCATGCCAAGATCGTTGTGGCAATGGACCGAAACGACCGCTTTGTCGATATTGGGCACTCGGTTGAAAAGCATGCCTATCTGCGCGGCAAAAAGTTCGGGTGTAGTATAGCCCACGGTGTCCGGAATATTGATCGTGGCGGCGCCCCGCCTGATCGCCAGTTCCACGACCGTGCAGAGATAATCGTCCTCCGTGCGGCCGGCATCCATGGGCGAGAATTCCACGTCGGCGCACAGCCGCCGCGCCAGCTTGACGCTTGCGTTGATCATCGCCAATACGTCTTCCTTGGATTTACGCAGCAGGCCCTGGCGGTGGATCGGCGACGTGCCCACAAAAGTATGAATACGCCGTCGCGCCGCAGGGGTGATCGCCTTGGCGCAGACCCTGATGTCCTTTTCAACGGCCCGGGAAAGTCCGCAGATGACCGGTCCCTTGATTTCGCGGGCAATGCGTGTGACGGACTCGAAATCTCCCGGAGACGAGATGGGAAATCCCGCCTCGATGATGTCCACCTTGAGCCGCGCCAGTTGACGCGCGATGCGCAGTTTCTGGTCTACGGACAGGCTCGACGCGAGCGCCTGCTCCCCGTCGCGCAGCGTTGTATCGAATATGAAAACTTTGTCTTTCATGATTGTCCTGCTTTAATTGTAAGGGTTCGCCATGGCGAACCCTTACTCAAGGTATTAATGATGTTAATTCTTTCCCCGTCCGCCGACCCCTTTGGTGTCCTTGGTTATTTCCCTGGCTTTTTCCCTTGGCCGCAGCGACCGGACGGCCGCGCCCGCCCGCCACATTTCAGAATCGTGAATTTCGGCAAGTTTCTTTGATAGAAATTTCTGGTAGTCCCTGCCTCCGCAGTCACGGATCACCTCGCGCGTCTCCTGGCCGGTTTTTACCGATTTGTACAGCTTCTCGAAAACCGGAAGGTTCGCCTTCCTGAAAATAGGCCTCCACTTGAGCGCGCCGTGCTGCGCGGTGACCGAACAGTTCGAATACATCCAGTCCATGCCGTTTTCATCGACAAGACGGATCAGGCTCTGGGTGAGCTCTTCGGAGGTTTCATTGAACGCCTCCGACGGCGAATGGCCGTTTTTCCGAAAGACGTCATACTGCGCTTGCATGATTCCGGCCAACGCGCCCATCAGCACGCCGCGCTCGCCCGTAAGGTCGCTGTACACTTCTTTCTGAAAGGTTGTGGGAAAAAGGTAGCCCGATCCCACGGCGATTCCCACGGCCATGCAACGCTCCTCCGCGCGCCCCGTTGCGTCCTGGAAAACGGCGAAGCTTGAGTTGATGCCCGCGCCCGACAGAAAATTGCGGCGCACCGAGGTGCCGCTTCCCTTGGGCGCGACCATAATCACGTCCACGTTTTTCGGCGGAATGATCTTTGTCTGGTCCTTATAGACAATAGAGAATCCGTGCGAAAAGTATAAGGCGTCGCCGGGTTTAAGGAATTTCTTTACCGTGGGCCAAATCACCCGCTGCGCAGCGTCGGACACCAGCATCTGGATGATCGTCCCCTTTTGAACGGCCTCTTCGATGCTGAAGAGCGTTTTGCCCGGCACCCATCCGTCGGCCACCGCGCGGTCCCAGTCTTTTTTAAATTCCTTGGCCTGGCCGATGATCACGCTTACCTTGTTGTCCTTCATGTTGAGCGATTGCGCGGGCCCCTGCACGCCGTAACCGATAACCGCCACGACTTCGTTCTTAAGAACCTTGCGCGCTTTATCGAGTGTAAACTCCTTGCGTGTAACGACCTTTTCCTTTGTTCCGCCGAAATCGATGATTGCCATAGAACCGGCTCCTTTATGTTAATGTTGTAAATTTAAAAAAATGATCATTTCTTGGGTTGCGCCATGGCGATTTTACCGGTGCGAATGAGCTCCTTAACACCGTATGGCTTGATAAGGTTGATAAAATCATTCACCTTCTCGCATGTCGACGACAGCTCAAAAGTGATCGACGCGGCCGACACATGGGCCACGGTGGCGCCGAAAATGTCCGCAAGCTCCACGATCTCATGCCTGTTTGACTTTGTGGAATCAATGCGGACAAGAACGAGTTCGCGTTCGATGAGCGGCCCATTGCCGAAATCAATCACCTTGATCACGTCGATAAGCCGGTTGAGGTGCTTGACAACCTGCTCAATTACGTTCTCGTCGCCCCCGACAACGATGGTCATGCGCGAGACCGAAGGGTCTTCCGTTTCACCGACCGTGAGGCTCGATATATTATATCCGCGGGCCGAAAAAAGGTTCGCGATGCGCGACAGCGTTCCGCTGTGGTTTTCGACCAGAACGGATATGGTCCGTATGCTCATAATTCCTCCAATGCCTGATCAATCGGTTTGCCGGCCGGGACCATGGGAAACACGTTTTCTTCAGGCGAAACGACAAATTCCATGATCGCCGGGCCGTCGGCCTCCAGCCCTCGCGTAAGCACCGGGATAACGTCCGAATGTTTCACGGCCCTTAAGCCGAGAATATCATAGCTTTCCGCCAGGCGAACGAAATCAGGCACGTATTTTATCTTGCAATGGCCCGGTCCTTTGCAATCCACGCACAGAAACCCGCCGCGCAGACACGTGGAACTGTACCGCTTGTTCCAGAACAGGTCCTGCCATTGGCGGACCATGCCGAGATATTCATTATTGATAATCGCGACTTTAACGGGAATTTTGTTGATCGATATGGTCGCCAGCTCCTGTATGTTCATCTGAATGGACCCGTCTCCTGCAATGTCGATGACCAGCGTGCCCGGACATGCAAGCGCGGCGCCCATGGCCGCGGGCATTCCGAAACCCATTGTCCCCAGCCCGCCCGAAGAAATAAACGTTCTGGGCCGGGAATATTTATAGTACTGCGCAGACCACATCTGCGTCTGGCCCACTTCGGTCGTGATGATGGTCGCCTTATTTTTTGTCAACTCATAAATCTGCTCTATCACGTATTGCGGTTTTATCACTTTTTCCGAATTCTTATATGAAAACAGGCCCCCGCCTTTCAACTTTTTGATCTGTTCGTTCCATTCCGAAGCATCGCGCGGCGTGATGATTTTATTGAGCGTCGTCAGTATGTTTTTCGCGTCACCGACGACCGGGATATCGACCTTCACTATTTTTGAAATCGTTGCCGGGTCGATGTCCAAATGAATGATTTTCGCCTTCGGCGCGAACGACGCCACATGGCCCGTGACGCGGTCGTCGAAACGAACGCCGATCGAGATGATGCAATCGGTTTCCTGCAGGGCCAGGTTCGCGGCGCGCGAGCCATGCATGCCCGGCATGCCGATGAACAGCTCGTGTTCGCCGGGAAACGCGCCGAGCCCCATGAGCGAAAGCGTCACCGGGGCGTTTATTTTTGTCGCGAGCTCGAAAAGCTCCGTGGAGGCCCCCGCGCTGATAACGCCGCCGCCGGCGAAAATGAGCGGCCGTTTGGCGTTTTTGATCATGTCCGCGGCCTTCTCGATCTGCCGGGAATGGCCGATGATCGTCGGGTTATAACTCCGTATCGAAACACCTGCGGGATACTCGTAGTTGTCAAGGCTCCCACGGGAAATGTCTCCCGGAACATCGATGAGTACGGGGCCGGGCCGTCCGGTCGACGCGATATAAAACGCCTCTTTGAGCATCCGCGGGAACTCGCGGATGTCCTTGACCAGCATGTTGTGCTTGGTCACCGGCATGGATATGCCCATCGTGTCGGCTTCCTGAAAGGCATCGGTGCCCAGATTATATGTGGGCACCTGCCCGGTAATGGCAACGATCGGTATGGAATCGAGATAGGCGTCCGCCAATCCCGTTATCAGGTTTGTGGCCCCGGGGCCGGACGTGGCCAGGCAAACGCCCACCTTGCCCGTGGCGCGCGCGTAGCCCTCGGCGGCGTGCGCCGCGGCCTGTTCGTGGCGCGTCAAAACGACCTTGAATTCCTTTACCTGGTAAAAGGCGTCGAAAATCGGAATGACCTGCCCGCCCGGATAGCCGAAAACATATTCGACTTTTTCCCGGATCAGGGCGTCAACAAGTATTTCAGCACCGGTCTTTTTCAAGGTTCCCTCCGCTTTCAGATATTGACAGTAAAGAGTGTGCCGCGGGACAGTGCTGGACAAAACAAGGATGTAAAATACCTCAATTCCCTCAGTGAATCAAGGATCATCAAAGAGCCGCACTGCCATGATCGAACAAAACACATAAAAAAAGGCCCGCTTCTTTTTGGAAGCGGGCCTTTTTTTATTTTCTTATTTAATAAAATTA
>JBAVGL010000434.1:0-18785 GCA_049684795.1 Chitinivibrionales bacterium
CCTCATATACGGGTCCATAAGCGCCTGAACGCTCAGGTTGTTTTCCTTTAAATAGGGGCCGACGGTCGATTCTCCTTCTTTGTCAATGCTGATACAGAAAACATGGACGTTGTCGTTTTTGTGTTTTTCAATGAAGGCCGCAAGCAGGGGCAGTTCTTTTTTGCAGGGCTTGCAATACGTCGCCCAGAAACTCAGAATCACCGTCTGACGGATTTTATTCGTATACGGTTTCGACAGCGTTTGCCCGCAATAAACGCTGAGCGACACGCGCTCGCCGTTTATTGTTGGCAGGGAAAAAGACGGCGCGGCCGTTCCAGGCGGCAGGAGCTTGGGTTCTTCAGCGAAGGAAAAGACCGGCATGCCGCATAAAAGCATGATGCTGATAATTGTTTTTTTGTTCATGGTTCCTCACAAGGTATTATTTGGATCGACCCAATTCCTCCGCTCGTGCGGCCGCGCTGGTCACCGCCTGGATGACCGAGTATTTAAATTTGTTTTTTTCCAATGCCATGAGGCCGTGCACTGTCGTTCCGCCGGGAGACATGACCTTTGCTTTTAACGATGCGACGTTTTCATCGGATTGTTCAACCATGCGTCCCGCGCCGATAACAGTCTGGACCGCGCATTCCTTTGCGATTGCATATGGAAGCCCCGCCGCCACGCCGCCTTCGATGAGCGCTTCGATAAAAAGGTACACATAAGCGGGCCCGCTTCCCGAAAGGCCGGTAACGGCGTTCATCAGCTTTTCAGGAACGGCAACGACCTTTCCGCATGCGGAAAGGATCTCTTCTGCAATCTGCATATCGTTGTCGTCGCATCGGCCGTTAAACGTCAGCGCCGACATGGCTTCGCCGATGAGCGCCGGGGTGTTGGGCATGACCCTGCAGATTTTTGCCGATGGAGACAAAAAAGACTCAAGCGTTGAAATGCTTACACCTGCGGCGATTGAAACCCACACGGTGCGCTGGGGCGCGGCCCCATTGGATGACGTGAGCGGCAAAAGGGCCTCTTCAACGTCCTGAGGTTTTACCGCAATGATGATCGCATCGGGGACGTTTTCCGGCTCCCACCAT
This sequence comes from Chitinivibrionales bacterium, assembly GCA_049684795.1. GTDB lineage: Bacteria > Fibrobacterota > Chitinivibrionia > Chitinivibrionales > FEN-1185 > JBAVGL01. Next base: position 1,074 of record JBAVGL010000434.1, read on the forward strand.
TCTTCCGGCGCGAGCACCAGGACCTGGTCGGGCAAGGCGGTGAGGGCCGTATCGCTTTTGTCAAAAGCACTGATGGAAATGTCGCCGTATTTGGACAAGAGGCCCGAAACGATCGCCCGTCCCATGTTCCCGCAGCCGAGCAACGCCACTTTCATGGTGACCTCCTGGTCAACTGTTCATCGAGTCTAAAAACTGGCCGTTTGTCTTTGTGCCGTTGATTTTCTCTTTTAAGAATTCCATCATTTCGACGGGAGTCATGGTCGCGAGGAATTTGCGCAGAATCCACATGCGGTTGAGTTCTTCCTGGGAAAGCAACAGTTCTTCCTTGCGTGTGCCGGATTTCATAAGATCGATCGCCGGATATATCCGGCGATCGGCGATTTTCCGGTCGAGCACCAGTTCCATGTTGCCTGTCCCCTTGAACTCCTCGAAAATGACCTCGTCCATCCTGCTTCCCGTTTCGATGAGCGCCGTTGCGATGATGGTGAGGCTGCCGCCGTTGTCGATGTTGCGCGCGGCGCCGAAAAAACGCTTCGGCTTGTACAGCGCCTGGGAATCGACGCCGCCCGAAAGTATCCTTCCGGAGTGGGGCGCCACGGTGTTGTGCGCGCGAGCGAGCCGGGTTATACTGTCAAGCAATATCACCACGTCGCGGTTGTGCTCCACGAGGCGCTTGGCGCGCTCGATGGCCATTTCCGCCACCACGACATGGCGCTCGGCGGGTTCGTCGAACGTGGAGCTGACGACCTCTCCCTTGACAGATCGTACCATGTCGGTGACTTCTTCCGGCCGCTCGTCGATGAGCAGAACGATGAGAAAAACCTCGGGGTGGTTCGCGGAAATCGCATTGGCGATGTTTTTGAGCAGGACGGTCTTGCCCGTGCGCGGGGGCGCGACGATAAGCCCTCTCTGGCCTTTACCGATAGGAGTGGCCAGATTGATGATCCTCGTGGAAACATCCTTCACATCGTATTCGAGGTTAAGGCGTTTATTGGGAAAGAGCGGCGTCAGGTCGTCGAAGTTGATTTTTTTCTTGCATTCCTCGGGGTCTTCGTAGTTGATCATTTCCACGCGCAACAGGGCAAAGTAACGTTCGGAGTCCTTGGGCGGCCGTACCTGTCCGGATACTGTGTCTCCGGTCCTCAGGTAGAAACGCTTGATTTGCGACGGTGAAACATAAATATCATCAGGACCGCTCAGATAGCTGTTCAGGGGAGATCTGAGAAAACCGAACCCGTCGGGCATGATTTCCAGGACCCCCTCGGCAAACATCTGGCCGTTTTGCATCGCCTGCGCCTGCAGGATCCTGAAAATCAATTCCTGTCTTCGCAGATTTCGGTGTTCGCCGATATTAAGGTTAACCGCCAAATCGTTCAACTCGATCATCGATGTGGATTTGAGCTCAGCAACATTCATGTAACATACCTCAACGTGGAAATGGATAAAAAGTTAAATGTAAATGGTATTCAAAACACTTGTTTGAGTGAGAGGATACCAACGCTATATGTTTAACCGATAAAAAAACGACCAGTCGATGTTTCCGTACGTAACCTGCTCTGGAGAATTTTATATACTATTGGTTTTTATTGGATTGGATTTTTCAAATGAATTGATAGCACGAGAGGTAAACAGGCCTTACTCAAATACCATTATTCGTTTAAATCTTGTCCCAATTACAAATATACTGTTATGTACAAGCTATTGTCAATTTATTTTTGAAGGACTTTGGGTCACCTTACTCCACACGCAGCGCGAAGCCTTTGAGATAATCGCCTTCATGATGGGCAATATTGACCGGATGGTCCGGTCCAGCGCCCAGTACGTGAAGCACCTGAACGCCGCGTCCGCTGTCCGCGGCGGCGGAAAAAACAATTTGCCTGAACAGCTTTAAATCAACGGCGTTTGAACAGGAAAATGTAAATATGACCGCGTCGGGCGCCGCCCTTTTAAAGGCCTGAAGGTTGATGTCCTTATAACCACGGGCGGCCTTGGCCACTTCGCCGGGGTGTCTGGCGAATTTGGGCGGGTCGAGGATGATCAGGTCATACAGCTCGCCGGTTTCCCTTAAATACGTGAAAACATCCGCCGCGATAAAATGGTCCTGGGCGCAGGTAAGCGCATTCAGCCGGACGTTGCTTTGCGCAAGGCTTAAGGCGCTTCTTGAAACGTCAATTGCATGGACGAATTTTGCGCCGGAGGCGAGGGCATGCACGGTAAAACCGCCGGCGTACGCAAAGCAGTCGCATACGCCGGCATTTTTTGCATACGCGCCGACAAGCAGGCGGTTGCAGCGCTGGTCAAGAAACAATCCGGTTTTTTGGCCGCTTTGGAGGTCAACGTTGAAACGCAGGCCGTTTTCCATTATTACCAGCGGATCGGGCAGGCTTCCGGCCAGAAGGCCTTGACGGGGTCCAAGGCCTTCACGCTTGCGGGCATCGGTGTCCGACCGTTCATAAATGTAGCCTGGCGATAATATCGATTGGAGATGCGGAATAAAATCCTCGCGGAATTGCTCCATGCCGGCGGTAAGGACTTGCACGCACAAACCGTCGGCGTACCGATCGACGATCAGTCCCGGCAGAAAGTCGCCCTCGGAGTTGATCAGCCTGTACGCGCTGGTTGTTTTGTTGTCAATTAGTTTGTCGCGAAGGTTGACGGCGCGGTCGATCCGCCTTTTCAGGTCGCTTACGGTGAACGGGATTGCGCCCGGCGAGAGCATCCGCACGCTGATCGCGGATGCCGGGTTGTAATAGCCGCTCCCGATGACCTCGCCGGTGCTTGACAACACCGTACATGCTTCTCCGGGCGCGCCCGCGCCCGCGACAGCGTCTTCCACCCGCGCTATCGCGCCCGAAAAGATCCAGGGATGACCGGTACGGACCGGTTTGTCACGGCCCTTTTTTAAATGGATGATGGCCATAGGTTTTTTTTCTTATTGTAGGGGCACGTTGAGACGTGCCCCTACAATAAGAAAATTCAATGCAGGACGCGCCCTGGATATTGTAAGGGCACGTTGCAACGTGCCCTCTACGGTTTCGATAAATCTTTCATGATGCTTTGGGCGGCGATTTTCCCCGCGCCCATTGCCAGAATCACCGTTGCGGCGCCGGTGACGATATCGCCGCCCGCATAAACGAATCTTTTTGAAGTCCTGCCGTCTTCTTCGCCGGCCACGATCGTGCCCCGTTGCGTTACTTTTATATCGGGCGTTGTCTGGGGAATAAGCGGATTGGGATTGTTGCCGATTGCAATGATGACCACGTCGCATTCGATTTCAAAGTCACTGTCCTTAACGGGTACGGGCCGCCGCCTTCCGGACTCATCGGGAGCGCCAAGCTCCATGCGGATGCAGCGGATGGCGCGGACGAAACCGCTCTCGTCGGCGAGCACGGCAACCGGGTTGCAGAGCAGGTGAAATTCGATGCCTTCGTCTTTCGCGTGATGGACCTCGGCGGTCCGCGCCGGCATTTCCGCTTCGGTTCTGCGGTACACGACCATGGATTTTTCCGCGCCCAGGCGAATGGCGGTGCGGGCGGAATCCATGGCCACGTTGCCGCCGCCGACCGTTACCACGCGGTTGCCTTTTATCAAGGGAGTGTCCGCGTCGTTTTTAAACGCCTTCATCAAATTGCTCCGGGTGAGGTATTCGTTCGCGGAATACACCCCAATGCCGTTCTCGCCGGGAATGTTCATGAACGAAGGCAGGCCGGCGCCCGATCCAACGAACATGGCGTCATAGCCTTCCTCGCGCATGAGTTCGTCGATGGTGGCGGTCTTGCCGACGATGAAATTCTTTTCAAGGACAACGCCGAGTTTAAGGAGGTAATCGATTTCCTTCCTGACAATCACCTTGGGGAGCCTGAATTCCGGGATACCGTATACGAGCACGCCGCCGGGTTCGTGCAGCGCCTCGAAAATAGTGACCTCGTAGCCTTCTTTTATCAATTCTCCGGCTGTTGTTAGGCCGGCGGGGCCGGACCCGACGACGCCGATTTTTTTGTTGTTTTTAGGTTTGATGGCCGGCATAATGAACGGTCCGTTTTCCCGTTCCCAGTCCGCGCAAAACCGTTCAAGGTGGCCTACCTGTATAGCGCTCGCTTTTTTGCCGAGAACGCATTTTTCCTCGCATTGGGTTTCCTGCGGGCACACTCTTCCACAGACGGCGGGAAGGGCGTTGGTCTCCTTTATTGTCCGGGCCGCTTCGGTGAATTCTCCGGCAACTATCAATTTGATGAATTCGGGGATCTTTACATTTACCGGACACCCTTTAACGCACAGAGGCTTTTTACATTGCAGACAGCGCCGTGCTTCGCGCATGGCCTCTTCCGGAGAATATCCAAGAGGGACCTCGCTAAAATTATGGATGCGCTCCGAGGCCTTTTGTTCCCGCATGGGCACGCGAGAGGCTCGCGATAGAGAAGGTTTAGGCTGTATCGTCATTGTTCACCTGTTACTTTGCACGCGTGTCTTTCCCGCGCGGCGGACTCAAATGCTTTGTAACTGCGAAGCCTTTTGAGCAGTTCGTCCCAGTCGACTTTTGACGCGTCGAATTCCGGTCCGTCAACACATGCGAATTTTGTTTCGCCCCCTACGCTTACCCTGCAGCCCCCGCACATTCCCGTACCGTCAATCATGATGGGATTTAAGGAAACGAACGTTTTGATTCCCGCGGCCAGCGTCAGGGCTGACGTAATTTTCATCATTATCGCCGGGCCGATGACCACCGCAAAATCAAAAATGTCCCCCGACTTATTGCAGGATTTGAACACGTCCGAAACGAACCCTTTTGTTCCTTTGGAGCCGTCATCGGTGGCGATGAAGAGTCGGTTTGAATACGCCATTATTTCGTCTTCGAGCATTAAAAGCGCGGCGTTACGGGCGCCCAAAATCGAGGTCACGTTATTGCCCGCTGCGTGGAGGGCGCAGATGATCGGGAAAAGAGGCGCTATGCCGACTCCTCCCCCGATGCAAACGCATCGGCCGAACTTTTCAATGTGCGTGGGTTTTCCAAGCGGGCCCGCTATGTCGCATAATTCATCGCCTTGCGAAAGCGCCCCGAGCAACATGGTGGATTTGCCCACGACCTGAAAAATGATTTCAATCCATCCTTCCCTGGCGTCGGCATTGGCGATGGTAAGCGGGATTCGCTCGCTGGTGGAGCAGGGCCTTACCATGACGAATTGTCCGGCCAGCCGTTTTTTTGCGATTCGAGGGGCGAGCACGCGGTACCGCCAGATTGACTCGGAAAGCCGCTCTTTTTTAAGTATCGTGCCCATTGTTCGAAAAAATTCTTCTCATGCGTTAAGATTGCGCTATCCCTCCCTAAAATACCATATTCCGGTTTTATGTTCAACTGATGAATTAAATATCAGAGGAAGGGGAAACCGAGTGAAGGGATGTGGTGGAACCGAGCGGGATTAACCCCATTGTCACTAAAACAGCATTACAACAAAACAGCATCACAACCTGTAGTGTGTGGTAAGATCCATCATACAACATCTGCCTAACTCATTAACAACAGTAAAGTTACATGATAATTTATATTGACGTCGGGCGTCGAGCCATGTAATATTATACAAGAAACAGAAAGGAAAACCCTATGACCGGCATGGAAAAACTTCCCGACACAATGTTTACTTTGTCAAAAAGCACTCCTGACTCGAACCGCTTTTATTCCATTTTGCTTGACACAAGGGCATCAACCATGTCCGAAAACATGTACGACATCGCCGAAAAACTGCTTCAGGGCGAAAAAGACAATGCCAAGAACGCCCTGGAACATTTGTGGTCGCTCAAGAAAAACATGCAGAACCAGGATGAGGTAAACACCATCGACCTTCTCATCCAGTATTATCAGAATAAAATCGACGTGCTTCGCAATAAAGAAGATCATATCAAAAAAGTCAGCAGGGATTCGAGGGGTTTGCTTGAGGACAAAAGAAAAAGGGACGCCGAGGTCGCAACAATCAAGCAGGAAATTGCCGATTGCACCAATGGATTAAAAGATCTCAACGCAAAACTAGAAAAGCTGAAAATAAAAGAACAGGAGCTTACGCTCATTGAAGGCCAGCTGAAAAAGGAATTGGTGGTCAACGAAAATGAGATAATTAACGGGCTCTATGAAATCATCATCATCAATTCGGGAGACGAGCCTTTGGCGGCCCCGCCTGTTGAATTCTCGGACAAGCTGCGCCCGGAGGGCGCGGGTGAACCGACTCCAGTCCCGGCCGGAAGCGGAGCGATCGAGGGCGCGCCGGCACCGCGGGAAAAAGGCGATCCGATGAAGGACAATAACAGGCTGGTGGGAGACGAAACGACCGAAATACCGATATCCATTCCCCTGGAAAATGAACCGAATATGCCGGACGTGATTGACGAACTGGACAATAAGAGCGCTGAAAAAATCACCAAAGAAGAAACAGAATATCTCGTTTACAAACAACAAGAGCCGCAGATGCCTTCGCCCTATCCCAAGTCGGTCGTTAAAACCACGCGGGGGCGCGTCGTGGGCGAATACTACTACGACGCGAAAGTGTACAAGAACAAGCGGCACTATATTTTTAACAGTAAATTCTTTTTAGAGCAACTGTCACAGGGGATACTGGTTCTTAAAACCGAAGGCGGCGAAACCGCCTATAACGAGCTGCTGCAGATGATTCAGGACGCGTGTAAACGAATTTCCGAAAATCCGAGCATGCATTTTGAGATCGCCACTAATGAAATCCTCAATGACAAGACGGTCAAGGAGTTGTGGCATACTGTAAAAACAAAAAACCTGAATGACGCGGTGCAATTCTGCAAGCGGCTTAACGCAAAAATCGCGGCGCTCGGCGCAAACTACCGGGCCATACTCAAGGAGCAGATGGAGAGATATATTGAAACCTGACTTTGATGTATATTTCATGAATGACGCGTTCATCAATCGGGCGTTTTCACGCTAAAAGTTTTTGCTTGATTTTTCTCGCCGTTTCCGCGGTGCGCTGCGGAGCGACAACTTCGGACAGCGCCCCCGCGACGTTTTCCATCACCCCTGACCATGCTGTCGATTCCCAATCCGTTCTTTCCAACGGTTCGGGAGGCGCGCGCGATTCGCTTATTTCCTTGATCCATGCTCCAATCAAGGCCGGGCAGGCTTCGATCAAAAATGAATCCTTGAGCGGGCCGCCTGCAATCCAGATACAACAAGGGAAAAAAACACCGAAAGCCGCATTTAGATTCCGCCCCGTGGCGCGGCTTGGTGTATTGCTTTTGTCAATTGTCATCATATGCATGGTGGTCTGGTTTATCAGGAAAACAAACCGCAGGCCGACATTTTTGTCCACGACGCGTTTATCAGTCATGGACAAAGAGGTGCAGAAGGCCTGCAGATATATAGAAAAGAATTATGCCAAACCCGGTCTTTCAATTGATATGATCTGTTCCGACCTTGTCACGGGCAAAGCCTTTTTGGAAGCGCTTTTTGAAAAAGAGCTGGGCCTGACCGTCGATCAATTTACCGTCTATGTCCGGATAAACCGCGCGCGGATTTTCATTGAAAACAATCCGCGGGCAAATGCGGAAACCGTTGCCATGGAAACAGGCTTCTCAGCGCCAGGGATATTTACCGCCGCTTTTAAGAAAGTCGTCGGGACATCTTTTGAAGAATATCGTGAGTCAAGGGCCCTTCGGGAGGCGGGGAATGGCTGATAAAAACCGTCACATTTTAATGGTGTGTTTTTTGTTTATGACGCGCCTTGCCTTCAGCGCTGATTGCAACTGGCGCGATTTGACGGGCAAAGACACCTTTGATCTATACCTTGCCGATACGATCGTCGGAACGCTCGTTCAAACGGTGGAATACGATGAAAAATCGGTCACAACAATTGTCGCCATCGCCATGTCCATGGCGGGGAGCGGCAATCGCCTTGAAGTAAAAGAGCAGCGCAGGTATAACGTTTGTGGCTCCATGGTTTCGGCGTATCTGGAGATTTCGGGGCCAAGCGGAGTAAATTCATGGACGGTGAAAAAAGACAACGGCCAGTGGAACTCCGTCGTTATCGTTGGAGGCGTCAAAACTACCCGAAAGCCCGGTGATATCGGCGACAATCTGTCCTCGATGTGCAGGCTTATCCGAGGGATAAAATCGCTTTCCATTAAAGAGGGGGAAACCTGGTACGATACCGCTTTCGAAATGATGTCGGCGCAAAACGTGGTCACCAAAGTCTGCTGCGTCGGCGTCGACACGGCGAGGCATATCTGGACATTTGAGAACATTGACGATTGCACCAACAGGACGGAGAAACAACAACTTGACGGAAATGGAAGAGTGATCGAAGAATCGGTTTCGGGAATATACGTGGCAAAAAACCGGAACAAACGCCTTGCGGTTTTGTCGGGTTCATTGTCAAGCACGGGTCTCGCGGCCGTGTCGCCGGAAAAACGGCCCGACTTGTCGGAGCTGTTTTCTATTGCATCGGACCGTGCGCGGACGCCGGAAGAACGCGTTGCGGTTACGGGAGACGATTCGGGTTTGACCATGGACTCTTCCGTCGCGCGGTGGTATTCGCATAAAGGAAAGCTTTGGGTCCTGTGCAATTTCCCCACGGAATGCCTTTCCGCGGGGGCGCCGCCGCTTCAAGAGCCATTTCGTCCATGGTTGCGGCCCACAATAACTATGCAATGCGACAATCCGAAAATCAGGGAATTATCAAACAAATTACGTGGAGACGCCAAAGACGCCTGCGCTTTGATCAATTCATTCACCCGGTACGTATATACGACCCTTCAAAAGAGAAATACCGCCACTTTTTCAAACGCGCTTGAAACGCTCAATGCCGGGTTCGGCGATTGCGGCGAGCATGCCGTTGTGCTTGGCGCGCTTTTACGCGCTGCCGGCGTCCCCGCGCGGATCGTGCTCGGGCTCGTGTATGTTGAGTCGAAAAAAGCGTACATGTACCATGCCTGGGTAATGGCCCGCGCCGGCGAGTGGGTCTTTGCGGACGCGGCCTTGGGGGCATTCCCCGCGTCCGGAAATTATGTGCCGCTTATTATTGACGATACGGGCGGCAATGCCATGCGGATCTTGAAAATGGTTGGAAAAATGCGCATCGAATATGTCAAAGAGGACGGAAAGTAAGTCACATGAGCGAAACGGCCCTTGAACGCAATGCTCCGTGCTGGTGCGGCAGCGGGAAAAAATACAAAAAATGCCATTGGCAGGCTGACCTTGAGAAAAACGGCGCGAATATTCACCCGGTTGCGCAGCGCCATTCCATGGTTAAAACACCCGAAGAGCGGGAAGGCATGCGCAGGGCCGGCGTTTTTAACGGCCAGCTCATGGATTATATCAGGTCGTTTGTAAAGGCGGGGATATCCACCGGCGAGCTCGATATTTTGGCGCATGATTATACCCTGGCCCACGGCCATACGCCTGCATGCCTGAACTATCAGGGATATCCTAAATCGATTTGCACTTCTGTCAATAATGTCGTCTGTCATGGCATCCCTTCGCCCGAAGAGGTCCTTAAGGACGGCGATATCGTCAACGTTGATTTTACCTCCATCGTTGATGGTTTTTACGGGGATTCGTCCGAAACATTTTTCATAGGGAACGTTTCTGACAAGGCGCGCCATTTAGTCAAGGTAACGGCCCGGGCCCTTCTTCTTGGGATCAGGGCGGCGCAGCCGGGGCGGCCGCTTTCGGCGATAGCCGAAGCAATCGAACCCTATGTGAAATCGCAGGGATGTTCCGTGGTGCGGCAATATACCGGGCACGGAATCGGCAGGGCCATCCATGAATATTTCAATGTCTTTCACCACATTGCTTCGGACAGCGATAAGATTATTCTGGAACCGGGCCTGACGTTTACCGTTGAACCCATGGTAAACCTCGGTTCATACCACGTCATTACCGACAGTATTGACAAATGGACCGTCCGCACGCGCGACGGGTCTCTTTCCGCCCAGTTCGAACATACCATTCTCATTACCGGGTCGAAGCCGGAAATCCTGACGCTTACGCCTTCTCAAAGACAAGCCGGGAAGATCCTTGTCGTTGCGGGGATCGAAGAGGAATTTATCTTGTAAACCTGATCCACACGATCTGCCTGCCGATCCATGACGGCAAACCCATGGCCGGGATTTCCTTGGTTGAGGTACGGCTGAACGACCAGATTTTCTCCCCACGAATATTGAATACGTCAAAACCTTTGGCGTCCGGAGGTGCTGAAAAACGCCATTCGGATGGGAAAATAATCGTCGTGGCGGCATTGCAACGATGCTTCGTTGACAATGGAGATTGAGGCAGAACTCCGACGGTTGCCGTGTCCTGGCCCCAGACTTCGAGTTCGGTTATCGCGGCCCATTTATTATCCGCCTGAAGAGGCTGCGCCTCGACCAAGTTATTTAAAAGAACATAGGTGGTTTTTATTTTGTTGCATTTAAATGTCTGCGGCTTTGAAGTGCTGTCGATCGTGATGGGTTGTTTGCTACCATCGGAAAAATTCAGGGTAGCGGTTTTAAAATACGTGTCATGATTTGAACCGCCGACAGCCGTGGCAAAAAGGGCCCGGATTAAAATTATTACCGAGTCAACTTCGTACGTTTTATCGAAAGAAATCTCAAGCCACGGGTCGGGGATGGTCCACGGTTGTTCCGGTCCCCAGCTCGGTTCCGCTCCGGTGTTGTTTTTAATTCCATCGATTGCCCGCTGGGCCCAGAAACTGTTTTCGGTCCTCCACCGCGTTTCGCTGTTTGATGTCGCGTGAGGATAGGTTTTCTTCGGATTGGTCCCGGTCGAATCATGATAATCATTCGGATTCAACGCCAAATTTTTGCCTGCCGCCTGCGCCTGGTCCGGACCGCTTAAAACCCATAGAATCCCCGCAAACGCCAAAAAGATTATTTTCCTCATATAGTCTTCCCTCTATGCTATAATAATATATGGAAAAAACAGGGTTATTGTCAAAATTAAAAAAAACTTGAAATGCCGCGCAATGAGATATATTTCTTAATTGGGTTGAAAACTGTTTAACCATCGAGGTTCATACAAATAACGCATGTTCGACACTCATTATCCGCCGCCCCGTGAACGGGTCATTTTAGCCGGCCTTGAAACCGCGAAAGACAAACCCGATCTTTTTGAAATTGACATGAAGGAAATGCGGATGCTGTGCGCCACCGCGGGCGCGAAAATCATGGAAGTCATTGTCCAGAGGCGGCCAAGCCCCGTTGCTTCAACCTTCATCGGACAGGGCAAACTCGACGAAATAGCCCGAAAGATGAAACAGATGCAATGCACCGCCCTGATCGTCGACGCCAATCTGGCGCCGGGCCAGGTGCGAAACATCGAGAAAATCATTTCAGGCAAGGTGATAGACCGCAGCCAGCTTATTTTGGATATTTTTGCCCAGCATGCCCGGACAAACGAAGCCAGGATCCAGGTTGAACTCGCCCAGATGCGCACGCTGTATCCGCGCCTCACGCATGCCTGGACCCATTTTTCCCAGCAGGTGGGGGGCATCGGCACGCGAGGGCCCGGTGAGAAACAGCTTGAAGTGGACCGGCGGCTCATCCAGAAAAAAATAACGGACCTTGCGGAAAAACTCAAGAAAATCGAAAAGTCCCGTTTGACGCAACGAAAATCGCGCGGCCCGTTTTTCAAGGTGACGCTGGTGGGATACACCAACGTGGGAAAGTCGTCCCTTCTCAATGCGCTTTCCGGGGCGGATGTGCTCGTGGAGAACAAGCTTTTTGCCACGCTTGACACCGCCACGCGCCGTACTTTTATTCCCGGTATCGGCGCCATCGTGATTTCCGATACGGTGGGCTTTTTACGCAAACTCCCCCTGCATCTGGTCGCGTCTTTTAAAAGCACCCTTGAGGTCGTGTCCGAAGCGGACCTCCTCCTCATCATCATGGACGGTTCAAGCCAGTGGTCTGACCATCAATTGAAGACGGTCAATGAAGTGCTTGACGATTTGGCGGCCCGCGAAACGCCGAGGCTTCTGATATTCAATAAAATGGACCGTGTTTCGGACCCGTTCGAAAAAAAACGGTTGAGCGTGGCATTTCCTCACGCGCTTTTTGTTTCGGCCTTCAGTGCTTCGGACATGGCCATGCTTAAGGAACATATCGGAGAGACCGTTATTGCGTGCAATAAGGAAAAGGCCAAGTCGGACATTATCGCGCATACAACGAAAGAAATAAAAAGAGATTTGTAATCGGATTTTTATTTTTCGTTGGACAGATAACCATGATTAATAAGCCTCCATCAATAAAACTGCTTGCCGTTGAATCAGGTATTTCCGCGTTAGGTTTTAGAAAAATCATTGGTATAGCCAGGGTATTGAATCCTGAATCCGGTGTTTATTTTTTGCCGGTAGACAATCTTTATTCATTTACATCACACCTGTTTTCGTCCCGCAAGTCCGATTTCGGTGATACAGACATTGATGCCATCGTCAATGAATTTTCCAATGCAAACCTTGTTTGTTTTTCCAGCATGTCGCCGGCCGCGGGATATGTTGAAAAGATAGCGCGGAAAATAAAGGATAAAAATCCCAACGTGTTTCTTCTTTGGGGGGGCGCCCATTGCACGTTATGTCCGGAGGAAGCGATTAAACATGTGGACGCCATTTGCATTGGCGAGGGTGAAAAAACATTCAAGCGCTTTTACGAAGCATTTACAATAAACGGCGATTTCACGTCTACTCCCGGCATGTGGTTCAGGACCAATAAAGGCATTATAAAAAACCGCACTGGCGATCTTTGTGATACTGAGGAGCTGAATGTACTGCCCCATCCGTTCATGGGCGGGGATTGCAAAATTTATCACCACGGGAGCAGAGAATTCCGGGCGTTTCGATATTCCGACTATACGAGATTCAACGGACTCGCGTATAGGACCGTGTGGACGCGGGGATGTCCTTTTGATTGTTCCTTCTGCGCGAATGACGCTTTTATCGAGCTTGACAAGGGATATCAAAGAATCAGATTCCCTTCCGTAAAATATATTATTTCTGAAATCGAAAATGCCCTGGCTTGCTATCCTTTTATTTCAACAATTGGTTTTTACGATGATAATTTCATCGCCGTTCCCGTTGAAATTATCAGAGAATTTGCCGGCGAATATACCAGGAAAATCGGCTTGCCTTTTGCCGTTTTCGGACTTTCGCCGCAATGTATCACCGAAGAAAAAATTGAGGTTCTGGCCAACGCGGGCATGAACAGAATAAGAATGGGAATACAAAGCGGCAATCCTAAATCGCTGGAACTTTTTAATAGGAAAACAAGCACGGAAAAAATCCGTTCGACCGTATCGGTATTGGCGAAAGCAGCCAAGAAATTCAAAATGATACCTCCCGCTTATGACATTATTAGCGACAACCCCGTGGAAAACCGCCAGGACGTGATAAACACTCTGGAATTCATCAATACTCTTGAAAGGCCATTTTCCCTGACCGTTTTTTCTCTACGTGTTTTCCCTAAAACAAGATTATGGGAATATTTTGAGAAAAACCCTGAAATTGATATCAGAAAAAAGAATTCCTCATACCTTGATACGGAAAAAAACATGGCAAATATTCTGTTGCATATTTTATCGATATGCAAGCCTCCGGAAAAGCTGTTTAAGTATCTGTTGGGATTTGTTAATGAAAAAAAGAAACAAAACAAAATAATAACAGCGTTCTATTCTATTTCAAAATTGATGTATCTTTCCAATAGGGCGCTGTGGCATATGCGAAAAATCGATTTTACTACAATTGTCGGCGGTTGGCTTTACTTCGGTTGGAAAATGAAATTAGTCCCTGCAAATAGTAATCGTGCCAAAAACAACGTTTAAGGTGCCCTTGTGCCTTTGCAACATAGTAAGGGCGCGTGGAGCGGAAATTCTTAGCCATTCCTGGGCAGGTTAGGCTAAAATTGCTTATGTACAGGTCACGGACAAATCCACCGGTGTCCAGAGAGGCGTCGCTTCGCGACGTAATGAAAAGCTGTGTTCTCCCATTGCTGATATTTTATGCCGTGTACGCGTTCTACCTGATGATGTCTCCGCTGATACATGCCCAACCCGCTCCGCCGCTTGATCCGGAAAAAGCCACCCTCTGGGCTCGGTGGGCCGTGCTCGAGCATGATGGACATGAGGTTGAGGTGATGTTCGTAGTGTTGTGCTTGTCACTGTGGGCCATTTATTTTTCGGCAAACCGTATCGGCCGGATCGCTTGGTTGAATCGGCCCCAATTATTGGCGGTCCTGCCGCTCCCCGCGGTCGCGACATTTGTCTACCTTCATTCGCCTATTGTCAGACCGCCGGTCACAATCAGCGAATTCCTTCTTGTCCTCACCGGAGGACTGTGCCTGACCGCAATGCATTTTCTTGTTGTCAATCGCCATCTTCCGCGCATCCCAAAATACGCCATCCTTGGCGTTTTTTGGGCGGGGATGCTTTCAATGCTTCTCTTGACCCAGCCTCCGTCCGTCGTGGATTATTCCTATTATCTTGCACCGGCATTGAAATTTCTCCAGGGAGAGCATTTCCGCAATTTTTATTCCCAATACGGATCAGGCGGGGTCTTGCTGTTTGCGGCGATGGCGAAACACGGGATGTTGATCCATCAAATGCAGCTTGTGGTGGCCCTGATGTTCATACTGTGGCTTTTAATGTATCAGCGCGTAACATGGAAACTTTTTAACGACAGGTTCCTTGCCTGTCTTTTCATTTCCGTTTTTTTCATTACCAAGTATTGTGGAGATGGGGGCGGCGGTTGTCTGATGTGTCCTCAGGTGTCGCCGTTCAGGCTTGACTTGTGGGTCCCTGTTCTGCTGGTTGTCGCGCGATTCGGATTATTCTCTCCCGCATGCTCTTTGACCATAGCTGTCATTTATCTGAGTGATAATTTGATGGGCGCTTTATTTTTTGGCGCCTATGGGTTTTACTGCCTGATTATTACGGTAAGAAACGCTCTAAGGAAAGAAATGGCCCTGGCAAAAGTTTTATCCGTCGCGCTTCCGGCCTTCATTGCCCTTTGCATTCAATATTTTACTTTAGGAACATTTTTCTCGAGTTCCGCAATGTGGTTTCACAACATTAAGCTGGGCTTCCTGCCGATAGACAATCACTCGCTTTTCTGGCCGATACTTGTGGTGGTTTTCATTAGTCTGTACATTCTAACAAAGTTCAGGGTCCCAAGAGATATACTCCTGACTTTATATGGATCGTTTGCGGTGGAAAGCGTCTATTTTTTAGGACGGTCGCACGACTTCAACTTGCTTAATATATCCGGCATTTTTCTCTTGATTTTATTTTTTGCGCTTGACAGGATTAGCGCGGCCGGGGACCAGGGAATCCGGCCGAAGATCAGGATTGCGGCCGGCATCATACTCATAATTATGCCGTTCTACTTTACAAATGAAATACGGGTAAAACTCGGATACGCGCATGAGAGGATACGCGGCCATACGGCGCTGCAGCCCGATTCGATCGAGATATCGGTATCGCAGCTTAAAAAAGAATTGAAATCGGTTAAAAGCGGAAAAATCACGACTATCGGGTTGACCGAAGCGTATTTTAATTACCGCCTGGGAATGCCGGAGGTTGGCGCGCTGGTCCCGTTTGGAGCTCATTTGGAGAAGAACGAAACATGCCGGTTTCTTGGGACCTTGCTGGACAGCGGATATACGCCGGTTGTTCCCAACGATGAGATTTTCTGGATCGACGATCTGAATTCGGCGGACCTGATGATTGCCGAAAGGAAACGGATTGTTTTCCACGCCATAGACCATTTCTCGACGGTAAATATCGAATCGTATTGATCATGCCTCAGATTCCTGAGTTTCACAGGGTCCTCGCTTATGTCGTTTGATTTTTATTATATCTAAAGAATGATGCCAATATGCACAGCATGATAAGTAAAGGAAAATGATGCCTCGCAATTACCTCGAAAAGCATTATTAATAAAGCGGAACTTATAAAGTAAAGCATTAAAAACATGAGTCCGGGTTGAGAAATAAACGCGCGCCAAGGCAGCCGGATCGCTCCGATAAGTGCAAGTACTATCAGGCTGAGATACATTATCCTGATTAAAAAGGCAAAGATTGAGCATAAAAAGACCTGCTGACCATCCGGAAGGCCTTCTTTGCAATAATTAATCAAATCGCAATCATCGCGCCAGCAACGCATCTGATTCAGAATAAAAACTCTGGGCAACTTCCACCATTTCCTGAGCGCCAGCCTGTAACGGGTCATGCCTATCGCTTTCCCTGCCCGATCAATGGTAAACTCATTCCTGGACGTGACCATGATTTTCTTAAGGCTGTCAAGTTTTGGGTCCTTTTCGTTTTCGAGCAATTGCTGGGTCATGCAGAAACAGTTAAAGCCGATTTCCGATGTCTGCATTTCAAATACGCCAAACGTTTTTACATTCCGCATGCCCCATGCAACAAGCGGGCCCGCAAGCCCGGCCGCAAAAACAATGACCAGCAGAGGACGAAATTTCAGCGGTGCCCTTATAAAAGGCAAAACGCAGAATGCGCAGATCATGAACTGTGTTGCCGGCCGAATCAGGGCCGCGAGAGATACGCATAAACCGGCCATGAACGACAATAACAAACCGCTGTTTACCCCGCTTCGGGGTATATAGTTCACTAAGGCGGCGGCAGAAATTGCAAAAAAAATAAAGGAAATTTCGGTGCACAACAGGTTGGAAGCAATAATAGTTCCGGGATAAAAGAGCCAGAACGCCATCGCGATCATGGCGGCTGTTTTATCGATGGTTTTAACAAGAAGAAAGAGCACAAAGCCGATCATCACGCACAGGATTGCGTTGAGGATTTTTCCAAAAAATGCATGGTCTCCGGTAATTGAATAAAGTAAGGCAAGGATGACGGGAAAACCCGGAAGCCGGAAAGCCGTATGAACCGGGCCGTGACCGTCGCATTTGTTCAGAAACAATGCCGCTTCACTTAATCCGGCGCTATCAGTATACGAGAACCCATTGCCGTGGTGAAGCGCTCTCGCAAGTTCATCGAAGATTTTGAAATCGCTTACCTGGGCGTTATTAATCGAAACAATAGCGAAAAGTCGTAAGGCAAACGCCGTTGCCGCCAGAAAAAAGACGGTTCGTTTGGTTATTGTGAGTTTTAATGGCAAACGAATGAGAACAATGGCCAACGCGACTGAAAGAAATATCAAAACAATCGTTACGATTCCCGGATGCGAGTGAGGGTGAAAACCATTATAGAGAATCGCGCCAATGATCGATACGCACATTGTAATTGCGGAAAATCTGCACAGTGCGATAATAAATCTAGCGGGCATTTGGTTTTTTTGATGAGATAAAAATCGATTGTGACAATTTATTCAGAACAGGAACATGCTCGAGCATGGTACCCGCGAGAATGAGGGGGCTTATCAAAAATCCGGGAGTTATAGGCACCAGAAAATCTTTGTATTCTATGACGATTTCCGAAAAACCGGCGTTTACAAGATGTTGCCGTATAAATTTTGCGCCGAAGGCCATTTCGGCGGGGTCCAATTTTGCCATTTTTCTGAAAAAAGAGTGCCTGAAAATCAGGGCGCAATAGGGATTAAGGATATTCGGCTCTAAAAAAATCATTGCGCCGCCGTTTTTAAGCAGGGCGTTGATTTGTTGAAGCGTTGAGTCGATGTCGCTATACACGTGGTGGAGAACGCCGTTGCCCACGATATAATCGAAGGGGGCGCCGTTTATCCAC
>JBAVGL010000435.1:0-4682 GCA_049684795.1 Chitinivibrionales bacterium
ACAAGGTTTGGTCCGGCGTTTGGCCCGCGTGAAGCGCAAGCGTTTCAAAATGGTATTTTGTTGATGTCATGACGATGTCCTTTCTGACCACGATTCCTTTGATTGCATAGAATTACCGTGATTTTAAGTTTAGAAAAAGATTTTATGATTTATTTATTGTCATTGTAACAGTTCGGGTCTTTCGCTTGCCTCGATACACCGCTTACAGAGCAGGCGTGTTTTGCCGGATCGAGGCGAACGGCGCCCGGCAAGTTCTCCGCGCCAAGCCATTTAAACCTGCTCATTCCAGAGCCACGTGCTTAAATAGCGTTCTCCGGTGTCGGGAAGGACCACGACGATGAGCTTCCCGGCGTTTTCATCGCGCCGCGCCACTTGCAAAGCGGCCCACAGGGCGGCGCCGGAAGATATGCCCGCAAAAACCCCTTCCTGTTTCGCAAGCGCGCGCGCCGTCGCTCCCGCGTCGGCCTCTTTGACTTTTATGATCTCATCAAGCAGACTAACGTTCAGTATTTTGGGTACGAAGCCCGCTCCGATACCCTGGAGCTTGTGGGGACCGGGCTGTCCGCCGGACAAAACTGGCGACGCATCGGGTTCGACGGCAATGATTTTCACCCCGGGTTTGCGGCTTTTAAGCACCCCGGCCACTCCCGTAACAGTTCCCCCCGTGCCAACTCCGGAAATAAAAATGTCCACTTTCCCGTCGGTATCATTCCATACTTCTTCCGCCGTTGTTTTCCTGTGGATTTCCGGATTGGCGGGATTGTTGAACTGTTGGGGAACAAAGGAATTTTTTGTTTCTTTCGCCAATTCCTCGGCCTTCTCTATGGCGCCTTTCATTCCCTTCGTTCCATCGGTCAAGACCAATTCGGCGCCCAGGGACTTAAGAAGCTTGCGCCGTTCGATACTGAAGGTTTCGGGCATGGTAAGGACCAGACGATATCCCTTGACCGCGGCGACAAATGCCAGGGCGATTCCCGTATTGCCGCTGGTCGGTTCGATAATAACGGAACCTTTTGTCAAGAGACCTTTTTGTTCCGCATCTTCAATCATCGCCAACCCGATACGATCTTTAACACTCGACATCGGATTGAAGAATTCGAGTTTTGCGGCAATTTGAGCTTTACCTTTCTCATTAAGCCTGTTAATTCGGACAAGCGGGGTATTACCAATCAGTTTTGTAATATCGGATGCAATTCGCATTTCAACCCTCCTTTTATTTTATAATGCATTGGAATTACTTTATGTTTACGTTGTTTATAAACTTTGTTCACTATAATATAACTAACAAAAGAATTCTTGTCAATACTTTTTTTTAATTATCAACTTTTAGATTTGCTGATGATCTTTATAAGCAGCAAAATTTCTGCCAAAATGCCTTTTACAAGATGATCGGCCCGGCGTCGCCAAATTGGCTTTATAAATTCGCAAAACATACTTTTAGAGACAAGGAAGCTTTAATGAATGATCATGTTTATACGGATCTCCTGCGTGAATCCATCAAGAAGAACGGGGGCCGCCCATGTTTTCATATCAAGCGCGATGGGACTTATCAAACATGGTCCTATAACGATTTCCATAGCAGCCTTAATCGCATGGTGGACGCACTCAAAAAACACGGCTTCACCACACTCGATAACGGCGTAGTCATTGGTGAAAATACCCCGGAATGGGCCATAGCATACCATGCGTTTTTCCTTGCCGGCGGCCGCACAGTTCCCATTGATCCGAATCTCCCGGCCACGGAAATCAGCGAAATCGTCCGCCTTACCAAAGCACGGTTCATTGTCTGCTCTCCGCCATTTACCGGTCTTTTCAAAGACCTGAAATCGGAATTCTCATTTATTAATGCCTTGATAGTCATCGGCAACCCCGCGCATGACGGCGGGTCATGTTTCAGTTTCAATGACTTCTGCGATACCGGAAACGCGGACGCCGACTCATTTTCCTTGACATTTACGCCCGACGATCCTCTGGTGATCATTTTCACGTCCGGCACCACGGGCAGGGCAAAAGGCGTCGTGCTTATTCAGCGCAATTTTACGGCGACGCCTCTCCACGCAGTGCCGCGCATGAAAGTAAGCGCCGACGACACCATGCTCGCGGTGCTCCCCCTGCACCATGTGTTCGGTGCGGCTGCCTGCTTTGCGGCCGCGTTATGCACCGGCATGGACCTGGTTTTTGTTCCTAAAATAAAAGGCCCGCTCATCCTTGAAGCCTTGAGCGAACGCGCGGTGACCATTCTTCCTGCTGTACCAAAAATGATCGCCCTGTTTCATGGTTCCATCGACCACGCCATACAATCCAGGGGCGTCGTCGCCAGGGCCCTGTTCGGTTTTCTTTCGTTGTTGTCGGCGGGCCTTGGTCCTCTTATCGGGACAAATTTCAGGAAAATGCTTTTCAGCGGTATCCATAAAAAGTTTGGCGGTAAACTCAATCTCATTGTTTCGGGCGGAGCTTCTTTGCAAAAGAAGTATTTTTCGAGTTTCCGTCTCTGGGGGTTTACCATTGTAGAAGGATACGGGCTTACCGAGACCTTCGGCCCCATAACCCTGTGTCCGGGCGACGACCCGCGGCTTGGCAGCGTGGGAATGGTGCTGCCGGACAATGAAATGAAGATCCGTTCGCCCGACGCGTCGGGCGTCGGGGAAGTGCTTTTCAAAGGCGCGACCGTCTTTACCCAATACTACAACGATGAGGAGCGGACAAAGCGCGCTTTTGACCGGGAGGGATGGTTCCATACCGGCGATCTCGGAAGAATCGACCGCGACGGTTTCCTGTATATATCGGGAAGGCTGAAAGACGTCATCGTTCTTGACAGTGGAAAAAACGCCTACCCGGACGAGCTCGAAGATTATTACTTGGCCTCGGAACTCATCGAAGAGATCGGCGTCTTCGGCGCGCAAGTCAAGGGAAAGGAAATTATCGCGGCGCTCATTGTTCCATCCGCCTCAATCCGTCGTTCGCATCCAATCGAAAAAGCCTCCGAGATCGTCCATAACGAACTGTCGCGCGTGGGCCGCAACCGTCCCTCATATAAGAAAATCACGGACTTCTTCGTGGTATTCGAACCTTTGCCGAAAACCACGACCGTTAAACTTAAAAAGCAGGAGCTGCGGCGGATGTATTATGCGCTCCGCGACGCCTCCGGCGCCACAACCGTTTTCAGCCATTCCGTCTCGGCGATTGACGCCGCGCTCATGGCCACCGCCGAATACGCAGCGCTCGTCAACCATATCACCGCGGCGGGACCCTTGGGCCGTGACCGGGTCCTGCCGGCCTGCAATCTTGAATTGGACCTCGGGTTGGACTCGCTCAAACGCCTTGACGTGCTCTGTTCCATCGAAGAAACGTATTCGGTAGTCTTTCCCGACGACGCGCTTGTGTCGCTGCAAACTGTTGGAGACCTGTATGCGCTGACCATGGAACTCCGATCGGCCGGCACCCATCAAAACGGCCTTTCCGCGGCCGGCCTTCGTAATCGTATCGCAACCGCGACTTTTCCCCGCGGGGCTGCGCCTCGTTCAAGATTACTTTCCAAAAATGTCCCCCGGCTGGCATTCTCAATAAGCAAATTATTGTGGAACGTCTCGGTCAAGGGTCTTGAAAATCTTCCGGCCGATTCCCCTGACAAAAAGCCGCTTATATTCTGCGCAAACCACCAGAGTTACCTGGACGGCCTTCTGGCGCTCCATGCGCTGCCCCCCCATGTTCGCGACGCAACGGTAATGACCGGCAAAAGCGAAGTGCTCAGGTCGCCGGTGCTTTCCCCTTTTATCAACAAGTCGGCATTTATCCCCGTTGAGCGCGAGGGCGACGTGGTGCAGGCGGTAAAAATGTCGATCGCCGCCCTTAAAAACGGAAAGAACCTTATGCTCTTTCCGGAAGGCGGACGCAGCAGGACCGGTGAAATGCGCACGTTCAAGTCCGGCATCGGCCTTTTAATGCTCGAAACCAACGCGGCCGTCGTTCCCGTGCGCATCAGAGGGACTTTTGACGTCTGGCCCGCCGGAAAATTTCCACGGCTCCTTGGCGCGCGCCGCCATACGCTGTCGCTGGCCTTCGGCGCGCCGCTCTCCCTTCAGGACCTGATCGACATGAAGAAAATCAGCCCGTACTCCACGGCCCAGGCAATCGCCTCATGCGTCCATGATATTATTCAGGAAATGTAACCATGCTAATGATTGAAAAGTGCATATTGATTTCGGCTGTTTTCGGCGTGACTGCGCTGACCGCCCAAGCGCAGGAAGCGACTGACAAGCGAGAATATAATTTCTTCAATCCGGTTCCCGGAGAGCTTATGCGGGAATTGAGTCCGGACAGGCCGGATAAAACCGAAAGCCCTTACACATTGGACGCGGGCCATTTTTCTTTGGAAATGGATTTTGCCAACTATACGTACGCAAAATCAAACGGCATCACTTCCAAGGCCTGGAACGTTGCGCCATTCAATTTCAAGTGCGGTCTGATCAATACTATTGATATCCAGTTCGTTTTCGACGATTACCTTCATGTTAGGACCCAGGGGCCTCCTGCCAGCCCGACCACGACCCAGTCTGGCATCGGTGATCTTACCGCCCGCTTGAAAATCAACCTTTGGGGCGATGACCGAGGACGCACAGCATTCGCCATTTTACCCTATGTCAAAATTCCGACAAATACCGACCGCCTCGGCAACAACGCCG
>JBAVGL010000436.1:0-2926 GCA_049684795.1 Chitinivibrionales bacterium
CGATAGCAGTGGTCGGGGGCGTTGCTTGTAATGCACAATTAAGACTGCGCATGAATGCCCTGCCGGGTCTTAAGGTTTTCTTCCCTTCCCCGGCTTTGTGCACCGACAATGCGGCCATGATAGCGCGGGCCGGATATGAACGGAAAAAACGCAGGATGCTCCGATTTCCACACATGGCGCCGTCGGCGAAGCTTTGATCAGGGATACCTAGGATTATCAGGATTTTCAGAATAAAAATAAATTTAAGGACGCTCCCTGAGCGAAGCCGAAGGGAACGTGAATAAGTGCAAATATAACAAAAACGGAGGAAAAATGTATGGAAGTTTTTATTTTGGCGTGCCTGTCGGCCTGCCTGGTTTTTTCCCTGATCATGGCCTGCGTCCAACTGATCAGAATTGAAAAAAACGTTCTTGATATTACGGCAATTGTGGAAGAACGTGTGAAAAGGATTTATGAGGAAATTGAATAATCCGCAACACCAACTTACCTATTCGGAGGAAGCTCCTTCTTTTTCCTCGCCACCCTCTTCGGCGCCATCAGGATTGAAACGCGCCGCGTCTACCGAAGAACATTCGGGACATTCTGAGTAACCAGTTATGCTTGTTACAAATACGTTACCGCATCTATTGCAGCGCATGAACCTGAGCGTGTGAGATAAATCTTCGTTGGGATTGACTTCATCCATAATTGAAAATTGTCCTTATTTTTTAATCAAAATAAATTACCGAACATGGCTTCGACATAAGCGCCGGGACTGAAATCCTGCAAATCGGCCATGCCCTCGCCTACCCCGATCTTGCGTATCGGAATGTTCAAGTTCTTCGTCAGCGACAGCGCGATCCCTCCCTTGGCGGTCCCGTCAAGTTTTGTTATTATGAGACCGGTCATGCCGATGATTTCATTGAATACCTGCGCCTGTTTTAAAGCATTTTGCCCAGTCGTGGCGTCGATCACCAGTAGGACCTCATCCGGCGCATGCGGAGTGTTCCGCCGGATGACCCGAACGATTTTTTCCAGTTCATTCATGAGGTTGATTTTATTGTGAAGGCGGCCGGCGGTGTCGAGAAGTAAAATATCAATGTTCCTTGCCTTTGCCGATTCGATCGCGTCAAAGGCCACGGATGCCGCGTCGGCGCCTTCATGCTGCGAAATAAATTCTGCATCTGTTTTTTCAGACCAGATACGCAACTGTTCAATGGCCCCGGCCCGGAAGGTATCGGCCGCGCCAAGCATGACCTTCTTTCCCTTTTCATGGAATTCATGCGCGAGTTTGCCAATGGTCGTGGTTTTGCCGACTCCGTTTACTCCCACGACCAGAATGACCCATGGTTTGGCCGAAAAATCAAGCCATGGTTTTCCGATGTCAAGACTTTGCACAAGCATCTTTTTAAGGAGTCCATAGGCTTCCTTGACATGGACGATGTCCTGAACGGCTATTTCCTTTTTTAACCGGCCGATTATATCGGTTGTGAAATCGAGCCCGATGTCCGCGCCGATAAGAGCGTCTTCAAGCGAATCGTAGAATTCGTCGTTAAATTCCGTCGGGGTCCCTAAAATTGAACTTATCTGAGAACGAGTCTTTGAAAGGCCGTCTTTAAGGCGGAAAAAAAAATCCATAATGAACCGGAACGCTTCTATTCTGAGAAAGCAAATTGATTTATGTAAAATGTTTTATCGAAAATACCATATGGAAGGCAGGATTTACCAGATAATATGGATATGCGTATTTTGAGAAGGGCAAACATGAAAGTCTGCCCTTTTGCTTTCCTACCGGGGAACGGTTGCGAATGCGTAACTTGACATAATGCTTATGCAGAGAACGCCAATGAAAAATACAACGAGCCCCCATTTATTCGCGTGCGAAATCTTCCCCACCCGAAATAGAATATACCCTATCAGCAGGTTTAGCAATCCCCACAGGACGTTGATTGACGGAGAAGACAGGCCTTTGCCGGGCGGGTTCGCGAAAGGCGTAGGAAACGGGGCCCCGGAAACTCCATGGATGTAATGAGGAACCATATTTGCAATAAGCATGCCCGCGAAAAAACAAGCAACAAAATGATACCATTTCATAATAAGATCCTTTCCGGGGAATTGTCCCCTATTTGCGGTTATTGATACAATAAATTAAATTTTGCGTTTTATCATTCAAACTAAACGCGCTCCGCCGTCCACTTCCAAAATAGCGCCGGTGACAAATGTGTTCTCTATTAAGAAAGCAATTGCTTGCGCCACATCATCGGGACGACCGACTCTGCGGACAGGTAAACGTTCGGCGGTTTGTTTAAACATATTTTCTCTCACTTCTTTCGGCATCGCGTTCCACCAGGGCGTATCGATGACGCCAGGGGAAACGGCGTTTACTCTCGTTGGCGCGAGCTCTTTTGCCAATGTGGGGACAAGGGCTTCAATGGCTCCGTTGATGGCCGCCAGCCCTGCCGTTCCCGGCAAGGCGACCCGCGCTGATCCGGCGGAAATAAATGTGATTGAACCTCCATCCTCCAAATTGCCGAGGGCGCTCTGCGCTACGGTAAATTGGGCGAAGGCCTTCCTTTCCATCCCGCTGCGGACGTCATCGATATTCAATTCCTTGAAGGGGCCCGCGCCTTTCCCGCCGCTAAACGAGAGAACGAGATGCTCAAATTTGCCGGCATGCGCAAAGAAATCTCCGACCGCCGCTTTGTCGGTCGCATCCACGCCTGCAATCTCCACAGCGGGGGCGATACGGCTTCGGGCGGCTTCAAGACGTCCTTTGTCGCGACCGACGATGATGACGCGCAGGCCATTCTTCGAAAGCCGCACCGCAGCCGCCTCGCCGATTCCCGAGCTTCCACCGAAGATTATAACGGTTGGGGAATTCATGTTTTCTCCTTAATCAATTAAGGTTGTCTACACAATTGATTTCTTCATTTTAGCAATATCGCCC
>JBAVGL010000437.1:0-5518 GCA_049684795.1 Chitinivibrionales bacterium
GACCACCGGAGCGATAGGAATAGGTACTTTTGGTGGTGTGGCAACGGCAACCATGTCGTACCTTACGAGCCAGATATCGGCTACCAATGCGATCAGTTCATTGGACAGCGCGATCAACAGCGTCAACACGATGCGTTCGAACATGGGCGCCTATGTAAACAGGCTCGAACACGCCATCAATAACCTGAATGTCAGCAATACCAACCAGGAGGCCGCTGAATCCCAGATCAGGGACGTTGATTTTGCGTCGGAAACGGCCACGTATACGAGGAACCAGATTCTCATGCAATCCGCCACGGCCATGCTTGCCCAGGCCAATGCGGTTCCTCATAATGTTCTGACGTTGCTCAAGTAACTCAAGTCGGTGATTTTAATGCAGGGGCTTGGCGCGCCATGCCCCTACTATGCCCTTATGTTTATTGCGCCAGACGCACGCACCTGAACCCAAGTGAGATTGCAATGGCAGTTGAACTGCTTCGGTATGATGATTCAAGTATTGTTGGGCTAATATCTTCATAGCTGCCTCCGCGCATGGAATGGGCCTGCGCGCCACCTCCCGCTGTTGTAATCGGACCAGCATAGTCGGTGCGTCCGTTGGTCCTGCCGGGCGGGTTTAACTGGTACCTGTCCCAGCACCATTCACTGACATTCCCCGTTAAATCATGGAGACCATAGGGATTCGGCGGATAATTTCCCGCGAGTGTTGTGCCGCCATGACATCCTCCATAATTAGCTTCCGCGCAAGAAAGGAGGCCGTCGTTCGTAGCATATGTCAAATTTTCCCCCGCCTTTGCGGCCAGCTCCCATTCATCTTCGGTGGGCAGCCGATACCCGTTCTTGCTCCACGTACAGACCACCGTATTTGCGTTGTTGCCTGTGTAGGCGTATACAGTATCCAGATTGGCCCGTTTGCTTAACGCATTACAAAACATAACTGCATTAAACCATGAAACATTTTCAACCGGAAATTGATTGCCGACATTACCATTACCCTGGTTCGGTATGGAGGGCATTACCCCTGAATATGAAAGCTGAGTGACTTCGGTAGTGTCCATGAAAAAATCATGGCTGATAAGTGCCGTGTTTCCCTGGTCATCGGTAATGGTCCCTGCCAATACTCTCTTCATTATGCCGCTGGCGACATTCTTAAACTTGATATTCAATCGCTGCGCCGAGGAAGAGGCGCCCTTTGTGTCCGAAGCGATGATTTTTATATTCGCGATAAAACCCATCGTGTCAATGCCATGCAGGACAATAAAAGTGTCGGTCATCCCTGATGCATAGGAAACATAACCGGCATTATTTTTGTTTAATTGAAGTTCATACCTTACCGTATCGCCCCATTCGGATCAATGGATCGTTTCCACCTGACGGTGGCGTTTGACAATAATGAATCGTTATCATTCGATGGAAGGATGAATACCGGCTGGGCGGGCGGGGAATTCCTGACGGCGCCGAATACGATATTGCTTCCGGCGCTTAAAAGTCCTTCTTTATCTTTTTGATACACCCGGTAATAACGGGGTTGCGGGACATAGCTTGGCACGGGGGTCGTATAGGTCAACGTACCCGCCTGAGTTATCGTGGCGACCAATTCCCCGGTTGTATCGACCGAAGCAGTTGTATTCCGATACAGCAGATATTCCTGAAAGTCCGTTTCCGCCGTTTGACTCCACGTAACCGTGATGGTCGAATCGGTGCTGTCGATGGCGGTAATCGTCAACGGACGAGGCCGGATTCCCACTTTAAAACCGGCATAAAGCGTGTCTGAAGAGGGCGACGACACCCGCATCTTGACACTGTCCCAAGAACTTGCCGCGCCTGTTGAAAAATTATACGATGCGGACGCGCCTGATTGTTTCATCGGTATATAGTTCCCGCTGTGCGCCGTATCGATTGCAAAGGAAAGGTTGCTCAGGGGAGTAGTTACGCTTATTGAGCATTTGACGACGCCGCCAAAATCAACGATCGTGTCCCCGGAACTGAAATTAAGTTGAAGAAGCTTTTGCCGTATGACCGTGATCTTCACCGTGTCCTGGGCGTAAAGTCCCGCCTTGTCCGTTGCCCGGAAAACAACGTTAAAAAGGCCAGCCGTAGGAAACCTGTGGATGACCGAGTCAGCATGAATACCCGTCGTATCGAAAATTCCATCGCCGTTGAAATCCCATGCATATTGCGTGATCGTGTCGTTTGCATCAGTTACTTTTGCATATAATAATATCGGATCAAGTACGGTAACAGTCGTATCATGGGAAATTGATTGGACAACTGGAGTGTCCGTCTGTATTATTGGAATCACCAGGATTTTTACGGTGGCCGTGGCCGTTTTACCATTGGCGTCCGTCACTCTCAAAACCGCTCGATAGGTCCCGGCGGCTTGATAAACATGGGAACACAGCGATGTATCGGTTTTTACGGTATCAAACGTTCCGTCACCGTTAAAATCCCATTCAAATTTAGCGATCGTGCTGGAGGAATCATAGACCGTTGCATAAAATTTGACCGTATCGCCGACCCTCACGGTCGTATCGTTTTTAATCTTCACGATGACCGGCGTGCCGGGCGTCGGCTGCAAAGCGGTTACCGTAATGGTCACGGTGTCGTAAGCATTCATTCCATTCTTGTCAGTTACCCGTAAAACGGCCTTATACGTTCCCGGCAGCGAATAGGAATGCGTGCATGAATCGGTCGCGGTATTGATAAAATCATAAACCCCGTTCCCGTCAAAATCCCATGCATATTCCGCGATCGTGCTTCCCGAGTCCATTGCCTGGGCGTAAAAATTCAGCGCGTCCCCGGCTTTGACCGTTGTATCGCGCAGCGCGGAGATGATGCTCGGTTTGCTGAGCACCGTTTGGATACCAGTGGCAAAACTGTCGACTACGCTTGAATCAATCTGGCCGAAATTGTTCCTAAGAACCACGCGCCAGTAATAGGTAGTTGAGGATAATAAAGTATCGGTCAAAGAATAACTCTGGCCTTTAATGTTTTTTCCAACAGTGTCAAGATTTGAACGGCTGGTGCCCAGTAAAAGGAACGACAACACCGTATCACCGGAATCGGCGGGGACCTTATGCCACGCGAACTCGATGCCTGCCGGTCCGACGCCGGTATCTCCGCTCAGCGGGATATATAAACTATCGACCACGGGAACAGCAACAACGCGGACCGTCACGCTGTCCGACAACACGTTTCCTTCCTGGTCCCAAATTGAATAATACGCGTGGTAGAGGCCGGACTGTGAAAATGCGTGCATGGCTATTGACGAGGTGTCCTCGCGCTGTCCATCGCCAAAAATCCAGGCGTTATTCACCTTGAGCTGCGGATTGGAAACCAAGCCGATAAAATAAACATTCCGGCCTTTGGGAACGGTGTCGAAAGTTGCCAAACCGGTTGTATCGCTTAGCGAAAGGGCATTCGGCAACGTGAGCGAAACAAATGCAAAAGGATACGAAAGCGTATGACCGCCGGCGTCAAAAAGCGTATCTTTGGAACATGCGAAAAACATTAACGCCGCCGCAACACATGCATACATTCCGTTTTTAACGGCTGCCTGTTCCATGAAACTGTCCTTGTGTTTTCTAAAAGAAAAAAACAACCCCTAATCCAAGGTCAAGCGCTCCAATGCCGGCTAAAATTTCCGAAATGCCCATTTCCTTCCGTGCAGCATCCGAGTTCTGTTTATTTTTTGCAAGGGTCTCTTCATAGACGCTTCCCGGGACCTGCGATTCATCCAGAAAGTTTTTTGCGTCCTGTGCCTTGTTCTGATCGGCAAGGGCAAAATAATAGGATACGGCGCTGCACGCGAAAAGCGCGACCGACGATATGGAAAGGGACCATGCCAGAGCGTGTCCTTTTTTCTGCGCCACGGGAGGCGTTTTTGCGACGACCTCTTTTTTAAGACGCACGCTGACGTTGATTGTCTTATGTTCCTTTACCGTTACCAGAGCAAAGGCATTCAGCGAATCTTTAGCCACCCGGATGCCGTGCCTGCCTGGGGCAAGGTGTTTGATAGTGTATGGCGTCGTTGCTTCAAGAGGTCTACCATCCAGCGTAATTGAGCCCATCGAAGGCTTGGATTCTATAACGATCGTTCCCCCTGTCGTATCACTTTCTTCAAGAACATTTGCCTGTCCGATATCATTTGAAGGATATTTTTTTTCGGCCAATGAATCTGACCATGTCCCTTTTGGGGCATGCGACGCCGCCGCATTAAGGGCCATAGAATCCTCGGAAAAACCTGATTGTTTCATTGCATTCGTCTCGGAAGAAGAGGGCGCGGCAACGGGCTGGCGTTCCGATGAATTAGGGGCATTGCCGGGAAACTCTCCAATGTCCGCATTGGATTTTATTTCGGGTTCGGCCGGATAGTTCGAAAGTGAAAGGTCAAGAAAAGTGCCATCTGCAAATTCAACGCTCTTGAATTTTGATTTATGTCCCGAAACGCTGAACTTCTTTCCATTTATTTTGGGGACCTGCAGATAGATCGTATCATTATGCATGCGTATAAAAACCACGGCCCAGTTTTTCCCCGTCACGGTTATTACCTGCGCCTTTTGTCCGCAAAACCCCGCGCCAACGAAATTTAAAAGGACAAAAATAAAAACCCAATTCTTCATATTCCCGGCCCGCCCTTGAGCGCATAAATCAGGAGCTAAATGATAGTGCCATTCACTAACCCACAAGGTGGATAAGTCTCTGTACGCAGGAATTATATACGCTGGGGGCGCATATAATTCAGCTACAGGGACTAACCTGCCTGAAGGCCTGCCTGCCGAAGCGGCAACGCAGGCAGGCAGATAAGGTTCTGTACGGGTAATTATCCACGCTAAACGCGTATATAATTCGCCTACAGAACCTATTATAATATAACACAATAATAATGTTTAGTACAGGCACAAATCATTTTATAGAAATAATCGAATATCTTTCAAGATTGTTTTCAAATGGCTGATAAAAATATAATGGTATCGTGCCCGAACTGCGGCGGTGAGCTAAAGAAAAATTCAAAGGCTTGCCCGCATTGCGGTTCCGATGAACGAACCGGATGGTCCGATAGCACGTATCTGGACAATATCGACTTAGGTGACGACGTCGATTACGAGGACCTTGTCAACAAGGAATTTCCGAAGCACTCCGCGGCCCGCCCCAAAATCACCTGGATTACAATCGCGGGCGCCATCGTACTTTTCTTCTTTATTGCTGCGATGTTGAAAATTCTTTGGTAGACACTCAACCGCGGTAAATCTTCAACCGTTTGCTTCGGGAGGAATGTTTGAGCCTGCGGAGCGCCTTTTCTTTTATCTGCCTTACGCGCTCGCGGGTCAAATTAAACCGCTGGCCGATTTCCTCGAGCGTGTGGGCGGTGTCTTCGCCGATCCCGAAATAGAGCTTGATTACCTCTTTTTCACGGTCGGAAAGCGTTGCCAGGATTTTGCTGATTTCTTCATGCAAAGAAATTTCCAGGACGCCGTTGTCCGGCTGTTCCTGATCGTCGTCATGGAGAACATCCATAAGC
>JBAVGL010000438.1:0-5880 GCA_049684795.1 Chitinivibrionales bacterium
AAGAAAAAGTTTTATTAATTGATAGCCGCATGGGGTAAGAGATTGTTTATGATAAAAGTACACTATGACGCTAATGTAATTCTCACCGGTTGTACGTCTTTTTTCACCGATGTTTCTTCGGAAATGATCTATCCGCTGCTTCAGGCTTTTGTAACCATGATAATGGCTTCACAGAAAGTGCTTTTAGGGCCGGTACTGGGGATTATTGAAGGGATTTCCGAATCGACGGCAAGCTTGTTGAAAGTGTTTTCAGGATACTATTCCGACCGGACGGCACAACGCAAAGCGCCAACGATAGGCGGATATGCACTTTCCGCAATTGCAAAATTGCTGCTGTTCGCGGCCTCTTCGGGTTGGTATTTTGTTTTGTTGTCGCGTTTTTTTGACAGGGTCGGCAAAGGCGTGCGAGGGGCTCCAAGAGACGCGCTTATTGCCGAATCGACGCCGAAGGAAGAACAGGGGAGGGCGTTCGGATTTCAACGGAGCATGGATTTTGCCGGGGCATTTTGCGGGGTCGCGATATGCTACTTTCTCACGCGAAGGTTCATTGGTCCGGCGGCCAATAATCTGAAAACATTCGGTGATTTTTATTGGATATTTTTCATATCCGTTGTTCCGGCGTTTATCGGCGTCATTTTTCTTTTCTTTTTAAAAGAAAAAATCGTCTTAGAGACTCCGAAGGAAAGTAAACCAAGGCCCAGTCTTGATTTCAGAAAGTATGACAGAAACCTTCGGCTGTTTTTTTTAGTGCAGTGCTTTTTTACCCTTGGAAATTCTTCAAACCAGTTTCTTCTCTTACGCAGCATGAACCTTGGATTTTCGCTTTCCATGGTCATACTTATGTATATGTTGTTTAATCTCGCTTCGACTATGTTCGGGACGGCCTTTGGAAAGGTCTCCGATAAAAAAGGGCGAAAATTGGTTTTGGTGAGCGGCTATGGGCTTTATTGTATCGTGTATGGCGCCTTCGGATTTATAACGACCCAAACCAATTGGCTCTTGTGGGGGGTGTGGACATTATATGGCCTTTTTTATGCACTTACTGAAGGTATTGAAAAAGCATTTATCGCGGGCCTTGCGCCACCCGCATCAAAAGCCACCGCCCTGGGTTTTTCTTATACGATTGTGGGAATCGGACTTTTACCAGCCAGCGTAATCGCCGGGCTGCTTTATTCCGTTTCTCCGGCAGCGCCCTTTGTTTTTGGCGCCCTGATGAGTTGCCTCGCGTTTTTTGTCATGATTATTTTTGTAAAAGAACGCCCTGGCGGGAAAAATCTGGGGTTGACCTGAGACAAGCATGAAGACTATAATAGAGAGTTATATATTTGTAAATGCTTGGGAATGCCGTCGATTCGGCGTGAAACGCTCGTTGAGCGAAGTCAAGGTGAGCATATTCAATGGATGGTTCCCTTCCTGCCTGCCGCCTGCCTACCGAAGCGATAGCGCAGGCAGGAAGCGGCAGCGCAGGCTCGGGGAATGTGGAAAATAACCGCCATGCAAAAAACAAACCCCCATGTTCCCGTCATCGAGGTCGAAAACCTCATTGTAAAGTATGGCGAACGCATAGTGCTTAATAACATTACGACAAGGGTAGCCGCTTCGGAAATCAAGGTCATTCTGGGTACATCGGGGTGCGGCAAGACCACGCTTTTGAAAACATTGGTTGGCCTGCTTGAGCCCGAACAAGGCACGGTAAAATTATTCGGTAAAGAAATCAGAGACGGAGATTCTTCCGAAACGGCCGAAATTCTCAAGCATGTCGGGGTATTATTTCAAAATGGCGCCTTGCTCGGCTCTCTTACGGTGGGGGAAAATGTGGCCTTGCCGCTCCAGATGCATACATCCCTGCCCAAAGGGGTGATGCGGGAAATCGTCCTGCTTAAATTGACCCAGGTGGATTTGCCGGGAGTTTATGATCTGATGCCGCAGGAGCTGTCGGGAGGAATGCGTAAACGGGCGGCTCTGGCCAGGGCCTTGGTTTTGGACCCGCCCCTCATGTTTTGTGATGAGCCGTCGGCAGGGTTGGACCCGGTGACGTCAGCGGGACTGGATGAATTGTTATTACGTCTTCGGGAAAGCCTTGGTATCACCATATTGGTGGTTTCCCATGAGCTTTCGTCGATCAGGACCATTGCGGACAACGTAGTATTTTTGCATAACGGCGAGGTACTTTTTGATGGAAGTTTGACGGATGGCTTGGCCACAAAATCCGGGCCGGTATTCGATTTTTTCAACAGGCGGGAACACCATGAGAAGGTATTTACACATGCAGCAATGAATTTTACCGTGGAGAATGTTTTATGAGCATTACCAGGAGTCAACAAACCAGACTTGGTTTTTTCATGGTTGCCGGCGTCGTTATCGCCTGTGTAATGATCGCCGTACCGCTCGGCGCGAGCTTAACAAACAGGGAGAAAAGATATTTCGCGTATTTTACGGGGGAATCGCTTTCGGGACTGGAACAGGGCGCACAGGTAAAATTCAACGGAGTTCCGATAGGAAAAGTTGACAAAATCACCTATGATCCCCGCGACCTGTCGAGGGTAAGGGTGGAATTCAAGATCCAGGAAGATTTCCCCATGAAAAAAGACATGTTCGCGCAAACCGGGGCAATGGGCATAACCGGGCTTAAATATGTTGAAATTCAGGGAGGCAGCAATGATGCGCCGCTTTTAAAGCCGAATTCCGAAATCCCCTCGAAAATTTCGACGATGGCCTCCATTACCGGGAAGGCGGAGGTGATTGTGGGAAAAATCGAGCTCCTGCTCAATCATCTCAATACAATAACCGAACCCGACAGCCTTGCATCGATTAAAAAGGTGTTAGGTAATCTGGCGGTGATCACCAACGACTTTAAAACCTTTTTCGGTACCGTGGGCCCCGATTTTCAGGTGATGTCCGCCTCGGTCGAAAAAGTGATCGTCAGACTCGACAGCATCTCGCGCGATGTCAAATCCTTGACCGGCAGCCTTAACAAAGGACTTTCCGGCCAGCAGATTTCTTCAATCGTGAATTCGGCCGATACAACGATCCGGTCGCTTAAAAACCTGACCGAAAGCGTAAACCTTATTGTCAAACAAAGCCGCGAAGACTTTTCGGTTTCGATGCAGAACCTTCGCGAAACGATGGAAAACGCCGACGAACTCATGAAGGTCCTTTCCGAAAATCCGTCATTGCTCTTACGCGGAGAACAGCAAAAAGAAAGAGATTTGAAATAAAAGATGTTTTCAATGTCAAGCACTGGAGCATGTAATGAATAAATGTTGTTTATTTGCGCGAATTTTTTTAAGCGCCGCGCTCATGGTGTGCGTACAATGCGGGACCTTGCCCCTTCGGCAATATTACGTTCTCAATTATGTTTCTACAAGCTCCACTGCCGCCAAAGTAAATCAGGCGGCGTATCCTTTTACCATCAAACTCAAGGACCTGGACATTGAAGACGCCTATGCTCGACCGCAAATCGTGTATCGCCAGAGTCCATTTGAATTACGTTACTATGTTTACAAATTATGGGCGGTCAAACCCAGCCGAATGGTTACCGACCTTGTTTACAAACATTTAATTTCCTCAAACGTGGTCAGCCATATTATCAGGCGTTACGATGAGGGGCTGAAACCGGACTACGAACTTGCCGGCACCATCGAGGCCATTGAAGAGTATGACAGCGACGAACTCTGGTTTGCCCATCTTGCCCTGCGTTTTTCGTTGATACGCCTTTCCGACGGTCGTACGATATATACCAGGGATTTTGATAACAGAAAACAGGTCTATAAATATTCCCCCGAGGCCGTGGTACAGGAAATGTCCGCGATTCTGGAGTTTATCATGGACCTGACGGTGCAGGATCTCGTGGCGGTTTTTGAAAAAGAAAAGGGCTCAGTCCAAAATATGACGGCTGATCGCGGCAAGGCGAAATAAGTTGGGAAGTCCGGGGATGAACGATGGAGAATAATTCTGGCATACTATTTCGTGCCTTATGCGCGATGATCGTATGTATGTGGGTGTGTATGGTTGTCCGGGCCGAGGCCCCGCCAAAGCTGCCTGGCCAGGACATAACGGGCACCGTCGCCAATATGCCCATAGCCCCGGACAGCTCGGAACTCAAACCGCCCCCGTCGTCACCTCTTTCCCCCGAATGGATCGAGCAGGGGATGATAACGTGGGACGCGCCCGGCCTTTTTCAACAAATCAACGAAGACGCGACAATTGTTCCTATCGGCAAAGGCGCCGTCTTTGTACCCCGCCTTTCCGATGCGGCCCTCGAACCGGCGGTGGAAATATTTAACGGGACGGGAAAACTGGTTGCGTCCGGCTCCAGCGGCAAAAAATACTCTCTTCTTCCGGGTGAATACGCGGTGATGGTGGGCAGCGGTTCGATAAACCAAAGGATCACGAAAAAGGTTTTTGTGGAAGAGGGAAAGATCGTTCCGATCATTCCCGATTGGTGCGGCCTTTCCATTGACGTCGTGGATTCGAACAACGTTCCGTTCCGGGGCCAGTACGAACTCGCCCGCATCGACGAGTTCGACGCCTACGGCCGCAGCTACGGCCGTGACCCCACCGTAGGCGAACGAATCAAAACATGGATTCTCAAGGCAGGGTTGTATAAAATATTTACGGCCGGAGACAGCTATAATACGGTCAATAATTTCATTACGGTCAGGCTTGTTCCCGGCGAATTCGCGTCGGTTATCATTGTTGAAAACCAGAAAGATCTCACCCTCAAAATCATGGGAGGCGGCGAGGTAAATACCAAGGCGCTTTCAGCAAAAAGGAAAAAAAACTGGAAATACAACCTCAACGTGGGCGGGACCATATTGTTCAACGCGAATAGCGATCGCGTGAACACGATAAATACCCAGAATTCAGCGGACGTCGCGCTGCTTTCCATGTACGACCTTACGTATAAAAAAGGCTCGAACGATTGGGAAACCAATTTGTTTATAAAAGAAGCCATCGATTTATCGGATCAAAACCATGTCGGGGTCAATTATACGGCGGACCAATTCATTATGACATCATTATACGTGTGGCGGGTCATTTTGCCCTGGCTCGGGCCCTATTGCCGGATTGATTTGCAAACCAGGCTTTTCCCGGCGGTCACGCAATTTGCCCAGGGCGCTCCCAACCATTTTTTCATAACCTTGGCGCAGGATTCATCGGTAAAGGGAATCGATTCGACGCACACCTCCAAACAAATCCAACCGTCGTTATCTCCGATAACGTGTGACGCCGGAGTGGGCACGAACATTGACGCCATCACGACCCGGTATTTCGAGGGCAAGTTCAGGTTGGGCGTGGGGTATTCCTATACTAACGCATCGGGCCAAGAAAACATAGTCGATTCAACATATGTCGCCGCCAGAAAAATCGCCTCGGGCTCGGGCATTGACTCCAGTCAGATGGCTAATGCGCTCACTCGCAATTACATTATTTTGCAGGAAAAGCCTTTTAGTTTGTCGGATTACGGACCTGAAGCCGGGGTCAACATAAACTTAAAGGCTGGCAACTGGGCCGTGGTGCGCGGAGACTACAGGGTGCGCATTCCCATTGAGCCGCTCATGAAACCCAACCCCCGGGTTCGTCCGGATTGGGACGTTTATACTACAGTAAGCTGGTCGCTTACCCGGTCCATTACCATAGATTATCTATTACAATACACACTCAAACAACCGCTCGAAGAAGCTGCGCACGTTGACGTTGCGACGAACAGCATCTTTCTCAGATTTTCATTCAACAGCAGATAAACCGGTCAGGGCCTTTATTTTTATATTGTCAATCATTAAATCAATAGCTGTTTGTTTTTTTGCCCGGATTTCAAATTCGATTTCTCCTGATTGGCCGGATTGCCCGGTAAGCGGCAACTCCACGGTTTTCCAT
>JBAVGL010000439.1:0-5980 GCA_049684795.1 Chitinivibrionales bacterium
ACGGCGAACGATGAATTTAATTCGTCAAGAAACCGTTTGTCGGCCTCGGCCGGCGACAGGGGGCCCGTTCCCTGAATGCGCGTAATAAGCTCGCCCGCGATATCGGCCTTCACGTCGCAATTGATCAATCGGTTATAGAGGATTGACCAGGGCGCTTCGAGTCCGGCCCAGGCGCCCGCACCCGTCGTCTCGCTATTTCGCGGTTGCAGCATGGGCGTGAGGAGCTCTTTGAGTTTACGTATGTCCTCTTTAATTTCAACAACGCCCTGGCTCCGGAACGCATCATCCTTTCCCACCGACGGCAGCAAAGGCGGCTGAAAGGCGAATGCCCGCGCGTCTTCGTTTTCCATGGCATGGCTTCCATGCTGTCTGGAGGGTTTAGGCCTTTTGTAAACTCCCGTGTCGGGCACATTCAGGGCGGCGAAGGCCTGACGCGCCGGCGATTGTTCGTCTATGGCCGCCGTAACCTCAATTTCGTCGTGGCCGGCAAGCGAAAACATTTTTCGCGAGGCCTTTGACGTCTTAAGAATGATCGCGTCCTCTCCCAGTTCCTGTTTGATCTGGATGAGCGCTTCCTTCATGCTTGTGGCTATGTATTTTTTTATCTTCATTTTTTGATCCTTGGCATGGACAGGTTCAAAACCTGTCCCTACATACGGGCATGGGCAAGCCCTGCCCCTACGCGATCATTCCAATGAAACCATTCCCGATGACCTGATTTCAGTTCCCGGCATGATTTCATTATAGGAAAGAACGACCAGGTCGGGATAATTGGTCTCGGTCAACCGTTTCAACTGGCTGCGTATGGTCGGTGAGCAGATAATAATGGGCACCTCGCTTTTTGCCTTGACTTTTTCAATCTGGGCCCCGACCTTTTCCATGATCCGCCCGACGTCTCCCGGAGAAAGCGCCAGCCTGAAGCCGGTCTCAGTCTCCTGGAGGCTGCTTTCGAGCTTGGCTTCGAGGTTAGGGTCGATGGTCAGCACGGGAATGACGCCCGATTCATCCTTGAACATGGTGCAGATCTGCGCGGACAGGCCGTTGCGGACGTATTCGGTAAGCACCTCGGTGTTTTTATTCTTCGGGGCAACGTCGGCCAGAGTCTCAAGAATGTGTGAAAGGTCACGGATCGAAACGCGCTCGCGCAACAGGTTCTGCAGCACTTTATGGATATCCCCGGGAGAAAGCATGGCGGGAATAAGCTCCTCGACCACCGCGGCGTTGTTCTCCTTGACCGCGTCAAGCAGGTTTTTAACGTCCTGCCTGCTTACAAGTTCATGCGCATGGCGCTTGACAATTTCGGTAAGATGCGTCGCAAGCACGGCGGGCAGTTCCACCACCGTATAACCCGCCATGTCGGCGGCCTCCTTCTGGCTCTCGGTGATCCACAGGGCGGGCAGGCCAAAGGCCGGTTCCACGGTCGCCACGCCGCGCACTTTTTTGGTGACGGTCCCCGGGTCCATGGCCAGATAGGCGCCGCTCATCAGTTCGCCTTTGCCGACGATGATCGTCCGTATCTTGATCCGGTACTCATTGGGTTTGAGCTGGATATTATCGCGAATGCGGATCGGAGGAATAACGATGCCCAGCTCGCTCGCAAGTTGACGGCGCACCATGGTGATACGGTCGAGCAGGTCGCCGCCCTGTTTGACGTCGACGAGCGGGATAAGGCCGTAGCCGATTTCGAGTTCCATGGGGTCCACGTGCAGATAGTCCTCGACTTTTTCTTCCCCCTTGGTAACGGGCTTCGGCTCGACGGCCTTGCGTTTTTCCTCTTTCTGCCTGATGTATCCGGAATAGGCCATTGACGCCGCCCCTATTGACAGCAGAATAAAAGGTATTTTGCTGAACCCCGGAATGAAGGCAAAGGCGATCATGACCGCCGAGGCAATGGCCAGGGTCTTGGGATAGTTAAAGATCTGCGTGCTTATTTCTTCCCCCAGATTGCTCATGGATGCGGCCCTGCTGACGAGCATGCCCGTGCCCGTGGAAATCATGAGAGCCGGGAGCTGGGTGACCAGTCCGTCGCCGATGGTCAGCCGCGTAAAGGTAAGCAGGCTGTCCTGAAAAGTGAGGCCTTGCTGCCAAATACCCACGACAAACCCGCCGATGATATTGACGATCGTGATGATGATCGCCGCTACCGCGTCTCCCCGCACAAACTTGGATGCGCCGTCCATTGCGCCGTAGAAATCGGCCTCGCGGGATATTTTTGACCGCCGGGCGCGCGCCTGTTCTTCATTAATGAGGCCCGAATTAAGGTCGGCGTCGATCGCCATTTGTTTACCGGGCATGGCATCCAGGGTAAACCGGGCCGCGACTTCGGCGATGCGTCCGGCGCCTTTAGTGATGACGATAAACTGGACGACCATGATAATGATAAAAATAATGAACCCGACCACCGGATTTCCCGCGGTCACGAAGGTTCCGAACACCTCAATGACCTTGCCCGCATACCCCTGGCCAAGGATTAAACGCGTGGCCGCAATATTGAGCGCCAATCTGAACAGGGTCACCACAAGCAGGAGCGAGGGAAAGACGGTAAATTCCAACGCCTCACGATTATACATGGTCACCAGAAGGATAATGAGGGCAAGGCACAAGTCCATCGACAGCAGCATGTCCAGGAGAAACGTCGGTAATGGAATGACCATCACCAGCAGAATACACACCACGCCGCTGACAACGATAAGATCGCGCTGCCGGGCAATCTGCTTGAAAAACGGATTGGCCAGTAAACTGGCGACGGGGTTTGTGGTGGACGAAATGTTCATGTTATTTTTTTGTTATGTTGATTTTTATCTTTTTCTGGGTTTGCTTGTGTTTCGCATCTTTGACAGCCGCCGAAAGCGTATCGCTGAAGGTGCTGTCGGGGCATGTATATTGGTACTTCAGGGCCAGAAGCTTTGCAACGCCCATCCCGCTCGCTGAAATTAACGTATCGGTCAACACGTCACCGATGTCGGGGTCCCGCGCATAAATCCGGATTGCGAGCGTATCGCCGCCCGCCGCCTTGCGCGTGTAGAGCGAATCCGTTGACTTGAAAAGCGTGTCGCCGCACAGGACGCTGTCGATGACCGGATAATGGTTGTCCACGTTGATGACGACCTTCTTGTCAACGTAGCCTAAATGCAGATCATACAGATGGAAAAGGATCGTGTCGCGATAGATGGAGTCCTTGCACGCGTAGGTTGCCGCGGTATCGCCCAGTTTTTTAATCCGCTGAGAGTCCGGAGCGCTCAGCTTAAAGTGAATGGTGTCGAGGGAATCGGGATCGTGCGCAAACATCCTGAACGTTATCGTATCACGAACGGTGGCCGCAAAGACGGCGATCGACCATGAACCTTTGACAAGAGAATCATTGACCAATAGGCTGTCGAAGACGGGCGGCGCGCTTGTTCCCAGGACGCCTTTAACGATCACGATGGTCTTCTGCACCGTGGCGCTGTCGTTATCGCGCACGGAAACCGTTACCGTGTCGATAACTTTAAGCGCCGATGACGTGTCCCTGCAGGTCGCCGCGGTGCAGGCCCAGGCAAGGGTCATGGTCGTGCCGACGGAACGAAGCACGACCTGCTTCATGTTTTTGTTGGTCCATTGGTAAAACAGAGCGTCGCCAAGGTCGGAATCGTGCGCCGACACCTT
Organism: Chitinivibrionales bacterium; assembly: GCA_049684795.1. Lineage (GTDB taxonomy): Bacteria > Fibrobacterota > Chitinivibrionia > Chitinivibrionales > FEN-1185 > JBAVGL01. The sequence goes on from JBAVGL010000439.1 coordinate 3,646, forward strand.
GAATTTGATGCTGTCAAGCTTGGCCGACGAATAATAATAAACACCGGCGCTGCCGGCAAAAAGGGTGTCCTTGGCGCTTATGCTATCGATGACCGGGGCGCGGTTGGCGTTCTTTTGCGTTGCAATGATCATCACACGTGAAACCTCGCCGCCGAACCCGTCGGATACCACCACACCGATGGTATCTGAGCAATTAAAAAGCGGCACATAGTAATACGCATTCAGCGTTCCGTCTTTTGCCTCGGTCAACCGAGGTGAAGTAGATGGCCACCAGGAAGCAGTTAAACTTTTGGAATCTAAATCATGCGCGGATACCCGAATTAAGAATGAACCGGCGGTATCCGTTGACTTTACGGAATATCTCAGTGTGTCGCCCGTTTTATACACGGTGGTATTTATTTTTACGCTGTCGATAACGGGCGCCAGGTTTGTCACCACGACGCGGGCCCCGTTGCTCCTGTATAGCTCTCCGCCGGTACTCACGTAAATTGAATCATAATACTTTCCTGTCGCGCTATCCCTGTGCGTCGGCATCGCGTTCCAAAAAAGGCTTACCTGAACGTTTTTTATTTTTTTTCCGGGCGTTATCGCGGGATATTCAAAGCTTCCGGCCCCTAAATGCCAGGCCACATCGTCAAAAAACACCGAGTCCCGAAATGTAAGAAACGCCTGAATAGGCTTGCCTGAAAACGTGGCTTCCGTGCTGGTGGTATTGTCAAGCGTCAGGGTAATGGAATAATTGCCGTTTCCATTTTGATTGGCGGGCATGGTGCAAACGATGCACATGAGCGCCGCGCACCCGAAAAACGCCGCAACGGCGCCCCAAACATATCTTCCTGAGAGGTTTTTTGACATCATGCCGCGTTCCTTTTCTTGAGCCTGAAGACATAGGCAAGCACTTCCGCCACCGCCGCGAAAAAATCAACGGGGATTTCGTCGCCCACTTCGACTTTGTCGTACATCGCGCGCGCCAGCGGCTTGTCTTCCACGATCGGGACGCCGGACTGCATGGCGATTTTTTTTATCTGTTCGGCCATGATCCGTTTACCTTTTGCTACTATCCTCGGCGTTTGCATTTCTTCGGGTTCGTAGCGTATGGCGATGGCGATATAGGTCGGGTTGGTCACGACGACCGTCGCTTTCGGAACTTCCTGCATCATGCGGCGCCGCGCCATTTCCCTTTGCAGCGATCGGACTCGGGATTTGATCTGCGGGTCGCCTTCCATTTGTTTGTGCTCTTCCTTGACTTCCTGTTTTGTCATCTTGAGCCCTTTTTCGTATTCATATCGCTGGTAGAACAAATCCAGTATTGAAAGAACAATCAACACCAGCGTAATACGGAGAACAATGGTAAACGCCACGGAGAGCATGAAAACCCAGATCGCCGCGGGCGTCGTGTTCCATAATCCTATGAACCTGCCGAATTCCCCCTTGATGGTAAAAAAAGCAATGCATCCGATTAAAATCAGCTTGGCAACGTTTTTGACCATTTCCACTAGCGACCGCACCGACATGAGCCGTTTTGTCCCGCTTATGATGTCCAGCTTGCCCAGATTGGGAAGAAGCGGCTGAAGCGTGAAAAGAAATCCGACTTGCACTACATTGGAGGTTATGCCGATGACCATGATGGCCACGCAAACGGGCAGGCATAAATAAAAGAGAAACATTGTTGCTTTTACGACGAGCGCCATGAAAAAAGTCATATCGCATCGCGGATGGGCGATCAGCTGAAACATTGACTGCATGAACGTGACGATTTGATGATACATCCAGGGCGAGCAAAATTTAAGCATGACGATCCCCACCAACAGCACGAGGGTGGAATTGATTTCGCCGCTCGTCGCCACATTGCCCTTTTCGCGCGCTTCGCTTCGCCGCTTATCGGTCGGGGCCTCTGTACGTTCATCAAATGAATCTTCAGCCATAATGAAAATCCTGGTGTAGGGGCACAGCGCGCTGTGCCCCTACCACAAACACAATCACGCCATCATGTAAATAAGCCGCCAGATGTCCTGCATCATCAGATCGACCATTTCCTTAAACATCCTGGCAAGTTCCGGAAGCGCAATGATCGTCACTCCCAGCGCAATGCCTATATTGAGCGGAATGCCCACAAAAAACACATTTATCTGCGGCACCGTGCGCGCAACTACCGCCAGTCCTACCTGCGTCAGCATGAGCGTCACAAATATCGGCGCTGAAAATTTGAACCCAAGCGAGAAAATAGTGCCTACCGCATGAATTATAAACGATGTGAGCGACCCGGTGTGGATATGCACGCCGAGCATGGGAATGACCTCAAAAGATTTTTGAATTGCCAGAAGCAGAAAATAAT
>JBAVGL010000440.1:0-5206 GCA_049684795.1 Chitinivibrionales bacterium
TGTGGGCACTTTGCAACTTGGGGACCCGGTCATGGTCAACGGAGTGAAAAAAGGCACTGTGAGCAATGTTTATCTATACGGGCCGAAGGTGGCGGTAGACATCAAATTAGACAAGGATGTACCGCTGACTGATTCTTCAAGAATTACCGTACAGAACATAGGGCTGATGGGAGAGCGAATGGTAGGCGTTCAGCTTTCGGGAAAAGGAACTCCGTGCAAACCAAATGGAAAAGGAAAAAACGGAATAACGTATATCAATGGCTATTTTGACACGGGCATCGCGGAAGCCATGGGTATGGTAGGGACGGTGCTTGGGGATGTGCGGGTGTTGGTGAGGAATGTTTCACTTATCGTCGATAGCACCGTAGGTGATACGGTGTTTTTCAAGAAATTCAGGCGCATCGTGTCGCGACTTGACACGGTAACGAGCATGGCGGAAAATTTGATAGGCAACAACAGGCCGTCAATCAATCGCAGCATCGCCAATATTGAAACAATGACCTCGGACGTCAACGCGCTCCTTGACACAAATAAACCGCGCGTCAATACTATTCTTGCCAACGGCGCCGAGCTGTCTTCCCGCGGAGTGACGGTGGCCGGGAAAATCGATTCGCTTTCGCGGACTATTCAAACTATGATAAACCGGATAAATAACGGGGAAGGGTCAATCGGTTTGCTCTTGAAAGATGAACAGTTCTATTATGACCTGAAAAAGTCCATTGGCGATCTGGATACATTACTCAGCGAAGTCAACCGAAAAGGTCTTAAGCTCAATATCGTCAAAATCCACTGGCCCTGGTAATATAGAAAAGAAAATCCTCATGTTGCAACAGGAAGTCTTTGTCAGCAATTCTTTAGGGATCCATGCGCGCCCTGCGGCGCTTATTGTGCAGTTGTCCAGCAAGTTTTTATCCGATATCTGGCTGGAAAAGGACGGCCTTACCGCCAACGCAAAAAGTATCATGAGCGTTATGATGCTTGCGGCGGGACAAAAATCAAAGGTCATTATACGCGCAAACGGCGCGCAGGAAAAAGAGGCGGTTGAAGCGCTTGTCCACCTGTTTGATTCGAAGTTCAATGAAGGGTGACCTCGGGCTGTGTTTGAAAGGGGCGGTAATGAAAGACATTAATATCGGTCTTGTCGGTGTGGGAACCGTGGGCGGCGGCGTTGTCAAAATGCTCAACAGCAATGCGGGATTTTTAAGGAACAACCTTGGTCTTCCAATCAACCTTAAGCGCATAGCTGATAAGGCCACTAATCGTTTTTCGGAATTGCCGGTAGGAAACGCGCTCTGTTCCGGTTCTTCTGAAGATATCATTAATGACGAAGATATCCAGGTAGTTATTGAACTCGTGGGCGGGACAAATTTTGCCAAGGATTTGATCTATGCCGCGCTCGCAAGAGGCAAGCACGTCATAACGGCGAACAAGGCGCTTATTGCCGAATATGGGCCCTCTATTTTTGAATTGGCCGAGAAAAACGGACTTTCGGTGAGCTTTGAAGCCGCGGTGGGCGGAGGGATGCCGGTGATCAAGTCAATACGCGAAGCGCTGGTGGCCAATAAAATATCTTCTGTCAAGACTATCATAAACGGAACGTGCAATTACATTCTCACGCAAATGGCCGAAAAGGGACTGCTTTTCGAAACGGCGCTTAAAAAGGCCCAGAAAAACGGTTTTGCCGAGGCCGACCCGGCGCTTGATATCGGCGGCGGCGATTCCGGCCATAAGGTCGCGATCATGGCGTCGCTCATTCACGGCGGGTATGTTCCTTTCAGCAAAGTCAGCATCGAAGGTATTACGGGCATCACTAAAGACGATATTGAATTCGCCAAAGATCTCGGTTACTGCATCAAACTCCTGGGGATCATCAGGAAAACCGACGCGGATGACGCAATCGATGTGCGCGTTCACCCGGCAATGCTGCACAAAAACCACATTCTGGCATCGGTCTCCGATGCCTTTAACGCCGTTCTGCTTGAGGGAGACGCGGTCGGACCGATCCTTCTCTACGGGAAAGGTGCGGGGGAAATGCCCACCGCGTCGGCGGTTATGAGCGATATTATCGATGTCGCGCGCACTATTACCGGGGGCGCTCAGAAAAGGGTGCCCATGAATTACTACCGTTTAAGCAACGAACTTCCGGTGAAACCCATTGATTCGATCGAAACCCGATATTACCTGTGTTTCTGGGTCGTTGACAAACCTAAGGTGCTGGCCTCGATTGCGACGATTTTGGGAGAATATCAGATTTCAATAGCGTCGGTCATGCAGAAGGAACAGGGCGCGGAGAACTGCGTTCCGGTGATTTTTTTGACGCATAAAGCGCTTGAAAAAAACGTGCGCGGCGCGCTCCGGGAAATTGAAAAAATCGAATTTATCAAGAAACCGACGCACGTGATACGAATTACGGGACAAACATATTAGTCTCTCTTGGTTTTTGAGCGACAATTTATTGTCGTTCGAAAACCAAGAGAGACTGTTATGTGAAAAACAACCAGGTTCAAAGAAAGAGATTTACATCATGAAAAGACCATTCTTGCAGGCGTTCGGGGGAGAAAACGTTCAGACGTATCCAATCGAAGAAATCCGCTATCGAAGCGATGACGGCAGGACTCTGGAAGTGGCCAATAATTTTTCGCCCTTTGGCCCGGAAAAGGTAAAACGGCTCAGAAGATTATTTGACAAACGCGCAGGATCGTGGGACATCATCGACCGCAGCGGCGTTTGGCGATACAGGGAATTCTTGCCTTCTTTTGCCCCCTACGATACGATAGTTTCCATGCCCGAAGGCAATACCCCGCTGGTTTCCATGCCGCGGTGCGCGCGTTTCGCTGGCGCTACCGGGCTTCTGGCAAAACATCAAGGAATGAATCCGACGGGATCGTTCAAGGACAATGGCATGACCACGGCGGTGACCATGGCCAAAAAGCTGGGCAGCCGTATTGTTGCCTGCGCGTCAACGGGAAATACTTCGGCCTCGATGGCGGCCTATGCCGCGCGGGCCGGCATGAAAAGCATCGTTTTCATTCCCGACGGCCAGATCGCCTATGGTAAACTTTCGCAATCCCTGGATTACGGCGCGCTTACCATACAAATCGACGGTGATTTCGACAAGGCCATGGATATCGTTCAGGAAGTATGCAATCAGGGCGCGATTTACCTCCTCAACTCGATCAATCCCTTCCGTATAGAAGGGCAGAAAACCATTATGATCGAAATGCTCCACCAGCGTGGTTGGACGCCGCCTGACTGGGTCATTGTTCCCGGCGGGAATTTGGGAAACTCGAGCTCATTCGGCAAGGCTTTTGCCGAACTTAAACACTGTGGGTTTATTGACAAAGTCCCGAGGATTGCCGTTATTCAGGCGCAGGGGGCAAATCCGTTTTACACAAGCTTTGTTTCCGGGAGCAAAGTCTTAAAACCGATGCATGCCGATACCCGGGCAACAGCCATCAAAATAGGAAATCCGGTGAGCTTTGAAAAAGCCTTGTTCGCGGTAACTTCCACGGACGGCGCTGTCGAACAGGTGAGCGAAGAGGAAATTGCCGTGGCGAAAAGCGTGATCGGCGCCGACGGCTTCGGGTCGGAACCCGCATCAGCAACGACCGTTGCAGGGTGCAAAAAACTTGTCGAACGAGGGATCATACGGCCGGACGACACGGTCGTATGCATTTTGACGGGACATCTGCTCAAGGATCCCGATTACACCGTGGAATTCCATAAGGACGAACTCTTCCTGGATGCCAAGAGAACGACATCGGTAACCGGATCAACGCGGATTCACACCCAGGGAAAAAACAACATGCCGGTAAAGTTGGCGGCGAAAGCCGAAGTGATACTTGATTATATTCATAAATTCTGCACCTTGTAAATTATAGGAAAACCTGATTCATGAAATATGTCATGTGTGTTGGCGATGGAATGGCGGATTTCCCCATTTCCGAGCTTAATGGCATGACCCCTTTGGAATATGCCAAAACGCCCGGTATGGACTCTATTGCCGCATCGGGATATGTGGGGCGTGTTCAAACCGTCCCGGACGGGCTGTCCCCCGGCAGCGATGTTGCCAATATGTCGCTTTTAGGCTACGATGCCAGACGCTATTACCAGGGCCGCGCGCCTATTGAAGCCGCAAGCATGGGCATTGCCCTTAAGGCAAACGAAACCGCGTTCCGCTGCAATCTTGTAACTTTGCAGAACGGCAAAATGGCGGATTATTCCGCCGGCCATATTGAAACCGGCGTCGCCAGTGAATTAATAGAACAATTGCAGGAAAAACTGGGCAATGACCGGATGCGGTTTTATCCCGGAGTCAGTTATCGGCATGTGCTGGTCATTGGCGATGCGCCTGAAGGGAAATTGGATTGCACTCCTCCGCATGATATTTCGGGGAAACCATGGCGGGAATATGCGCCCCGCGGGGCCGGCAGCGATGAGCTGCTTTCAATAATGGATAAGGCGCGTGCCGTTCTTGCGGAGTCCGAAACAAACAGAGGATTAATTGACAAAGGAAAGTTGCCCGCCACCGATATCTGGCTATGGGGCCAGGGGCGTGCCATAGAACTCCCGTCGATGATGGACCGGTACGGGCTGACCGGATCGGTCATTTCGGCCGTTGACCTGGTGCAGGGACTGGGCGTTTGCGCGGGGCTTTCGGTAAGAAAAGTCACGGGGGCCACGGGATATCTGGGGACCAACTACGCGGGAAAAGTTGAAGCGGCCCATACTGCACTGCGTGAGCAGGATTTTGTTTTTATCCACATCGAGGCCCCGGACGAAACTTCACACGAAGGCTCGCTCAACAAGAAAATCCAGGCAATTGAAGAATTTGACAGTAATATCGTGGCTGAAATACTCAAACTGAAGAATGAATTCAAGGATATCCGCGTTCTGGTGTTGCCCGATCACGCGACACCGGTTTCTTTGAAGACGCACCATGCCATGCCGGTGCCGTTTACGGTATGCGGTCCGGCCGTCAAACACGGTGATGCCACCGCATATTCGGAAAAAGCGGCGGCCGGCAAACCTTTTATTACCGCGGAGTCGCTTTTTAAGACGTTTATCAGAGGGACGTTTACATAGTTGGGTATTTCCCTATGGCCGCACGATTTTTTGAAAAGCTGCTGACATTCTTATTTGATGTCGTGGCGATAAATGTCGCTTTCGTGACCGCTTTCTGGTTACGCTATAAGAGCGATTTATT
>JBAVGL010000441.1:0-6493 GCA_049684795.1 Chitinivibrionales bacterium
GCGTAAAGCACTGAAGTGGCCACCGAATCATATTCACCCACGGCCACAAACTGATTATTTCCCCATGCTACGCCGTTTAACTGACTTATGGTGCTTGACGTCCTTTTCGTCCAGGAAGTCCCGTCGGGAGAGGTGAGTATTGTGCCGGAATCACCCACTGCCACGAACAATTTGTCATTGCAGCCGACCGCGTTCAAATTCCGCGTTACCCCCGAAGGCATGTTTGCCCATGCCACGCCGTTCGTCGATGTCGCGATTTCGCCCAAATAGCCGACGCCAACGAATTGTTTGCCGTCGGAAGCAATGGATTTTAGGGTGTACTTTATAAGAACTGGAGAACGCACTATCCATTGGGTCTGCCCGTAAATTGAAGCGCTGTACCCCATTAATGCCAGTACCAATAATCCGGCTTTTTTCAAGGAAATCATGAGAAATCCTTTCTCCAAGACTCGAATTAAGTTTGTTTTTATACCCGGCAATCCCGATTATTAATTATTACTTATTGAAAACGAATTGTCCAGGAATAACCCGTGAGAGGAAGAGGGGGTGAGCGGGCTATATTTTATTTAATTCGGCGTTCGGCGTAAGCCCCAAAAGAAATTCCTCGACCGGCATGTAAAGCACCTTGTTCTCCGTTCGGGAGCATTGAAAAAACGCGGTATTGTTTCCATAATGAGTCTCAAATTAGAATTAGTGATTCTAAAATGTATTTATTAAGGCGCGGGTGCAAGATAAAAAAATGGAGGAGTAAGAAAGATCGCAGGGGGTTTTTAATGTAAGAGGGGAGCCCTTTTCATGCCGTTATTTCCCCCGCGCGTCATTGCCCCAGATGATCTTGTGGATTTGAAGACCAAACCTTACCGGAACGTTGGCTTGAATGATCCATTCCGCAAGCTCTTTAGGTTTTAAAACGTTTGTGTTAGGTGAGAAAATAACCGTGCAGCGCTTGAGCAGATTTTTTAATTTCACGAAATCAAGCGACCAGTCAAAATCGCGGGAATCGGAAATGACGAACTTCACCTGATCGCGGCTGGCAAGCAACTCGATGTTGTCCATGTAAAAAGAGCTTTCCATGCCGCTTCCCGGGCACTTTACATCCACGACGCGGACGCAGGCTGGGGGAATTTTCCCGATGTCAAGGCTGCCGTTGGTTTCGACGAGCACGGTGTGTCCGGCGTCGATAAGCCGGCCGCATAAATCCGGGGTTTCGGGCTGCAGAAGCGGTTCCCCGCCGGTGATCTCCACGAGCCCGCATTCAAGCGCCTCCACGGCGGCCAGGCAGGCTTCAATCGACATTGAAACGCCCGGTTGCCGAGCATAGGCCGCATCGCAATACGTGCAATGCAGGTTGCAGCCCGACAATCGCACGAAAGAGCACAGTTCGCCCGCGTAGGTGGATTCGCCTTGCAAACTTTTGAATATTTCACATACGTTGAGCATGAGGTCACTCAAAGTAAGAAGCGGAATTCCCCGGCGTTTCCGAGACCTCGACGCGCACGACGCGGCACTGCCCGGCGTTAAGCAGCGCCCCGATTTTGTTGAAAATATACTTCGCGATGTTTTCGGAGGAAGGGTTCTGGCCGATAGGGTCGAAAACCACGTTCAAGTCTGAATGGTCAAGGTCTTTAATGACGTCGGTCAGGGCGTTTTTAAGCGATCTGAAATCGATGCCGATGCCCAGTTCGTTAAGCTCGGCGCAACGGACAAACACTTTAACGCGCCAGTTATGGCCGTGCACGTTTTCACAGGGCCCGTCATAGTTTTTGAGATGGTGGGCCGCGGAGAAATTGGCTTCGGAGGAAATTTCGAACATGCGGAAAAAATAAATCAATGCATATTCCTTCATCACTTATATTTCAATGCTCTATGTAAGGATTTACTATTGTCTGAACCAAATGACGCCGCAAAGGCGGTTTTCAGGGTCCTGGACGTAAACATCAACAGGCTGCGCGAAGCGCTCCGTGTCATCGAGGAATATTTCCGTTTTTTTTCCCTTGACGAGGCCGTTGCGGTGGAGATGAAAACGCTGCGGCATTCGCTTGAGGACGTGGAACGCGACGCGGGCGCGTTTCGCCTGCTCGAAAGCCGCGACACGCATAGCGACCCTTTCGCAAATGTAAATAGACCCGAGGAAACGGGCAGGCGGACTCCGGAACGCGTGCTTGCCGGCAATTTCAAGCGCGCCCAGGAGGCCGCGCGGGTGATCGAGGAATATTCGAAGACCGGCCCGGCCGCCCAGCTGTCGGAAAAGGCAAAGACCATACGGTTTACCCTGTACGATCTTGAAAAGCGCTGCATGGGGAAAATTGACGCATGAGTAAGAAAAAAGAAGGGCAGGAAGACCGGTCATCGGGAAGGAAAACCGATGCCGGACACGAACTGTGGGGAGTCATTTTTCTGGCCCTGGGCGTGCTCGTCCTAATTTCCCTTGTTTCCGGGTTCGTCAACAATACCGAGAACATTCTTGGCCGCTATCTGGGCACGTACCTTTCGTCGGGACTCGTGTACCTGTTCGGGCCCCTGCCGTCCGTGATGTTCCCGCTGGGGATACTTTTCATCGGCTGGAAACGATTAACCGGGGAAAGACTGTCCGCGGGCATGATCGCTTTCGCTACGGCGCTCCTCGTTGAAATCTGCCTGCTTTTCAGCGTGAGCAACCTCCCCGCTGCCGCGTCGGGCAATTTCCGTTTTACCGACAACTGCGTGGGCAACAGCCTCACTTTTTTCCTCCATTATGTCTTCGGCCCGCGCCGGTTCGGGCCGTATTTCCTGGTTGTCCTGGCCCTGGCCATTACTCTCTGGCGGGGCCTCAACCTGCCGCTTTCCGCGGTCGCCGGTTTTGCGCGGACGGCCGCGGCGGCGCTTGCCGCAGTGTCAATGTCCCTGCCGTCAAGATTTGTTTTATTTTGCAAAGAACTTCGCGGCGGCGCCGAAGAGAGCGTTGCCCGGAGCAAGCCGGGGCCGGGAATCAAAAAGGTTTCGGCTGTCGCACCGGATGACGCCGCGGCCGCCTCCGTCGATCCGGTTGAACTGGAGACCCAGAAGCGGCTGGAGGAGGAGCTTGCCGCGTTCAGGGCGAAAAAAGACGAGCCTATCAACATCACAACCATGGCCACTCCGCGGGAACCCGAAGAAATCGAGGAACCTCCGGCGTCACCGGAAGAGGACATTCCCGATGAATTCCTGGCCGGCGGTTACGCGGGCGGCGCCGCGGAAGACGCTGACGCTGACGCGGCGGTCCTGAAGAAACCCAGAACGCCGCTCAAGCCCTACCGCATTCCTTTACAGGAGATACTTCCCGATCCGCCGCCCATGGAAACGCTCATCGACAAAGACCTCATATTCCAGAATTCGCGGACCCTTGAAAAAACGCTTCTTAATTTCGGCATCGAGGGCAAGGTGTTCAACGTCAGTTCCGGCCCCTTCGTCACGCGCTACGAAATAGAACTGGCGCCGGGCGTCAAGGTGAGCAAGGTCGTCAGCCTGCAGGACGACATTTCAATGGCGGTCGGGGGGCAGAAGATCCGGATCGAGGCGCCGATTCCCGGAAAAGCCGCGATCGGCATCGAGCTGCCCAACCCCGAAAAACAGATTGTGTATTTCAAGCATATACTCATGTCGGATTCGTTCCGTAAATCAAAGGCCCGATTGCCCATGATCATCGGCCAGAACATCTCGGGACTGCCCTATGTCACCGACATCACGAAAATGCCGCACCTGCTGATTGCCGGGCAGACCGGGTCGGGAAAAAGCGTCTGCATCAATTCCATTATCTGCAGTTTGCTCATGACAAAAACCCCCGAAGAGATGCGGCTTATCCTCGTGGACCCGAAGAAAGTCGAGCTGGCGATTTACGAAGGCATCCCCCATCTCATGTCGCCGGTTGTCACCGAATCGAAAGAGGCGGTCAAGGCCCTCCACTGGGCGACGATGGAAATGGAGCGCCGCTACCCGCTCTTAGGCAAGATCGAGGGAACGCGCAATATTGAGTCCTTTAACGCCAGGATCTCCCAGAAAAAGTACAAGGAAGGCGTCCTTTCCGAAGAAGAAAAGAACCCTTTACCTTTCATAATCATTATCGTCGACGAGCTCGCCGACCTCATGATCACCGCTTCCAAGGACGTGGAAACGCTCATCCAGCGCATCGCCCAGCTTGGCCGCGCGGCCGGGGTCCACCTGATCGTGGCCACGCAGCGGCCGTCGGTCGACATCATCACCGGGCCCATCAAGGCCAACCTTGCCGCGCGCATCGCGTTCCGCACTATCCAGTCAACCGACTCGCGGACGATCCTCGGCTACATCGGCGCCGAAAAACTTCTGGGCATGGGCGATATGCTTTTTCTGCGGAGCGCCGCCCCCGATATCGAACGGTACCATGGCGCCTTTATTTCCGAGGAAGAAGTCGAAATCATCGTGGGCGACATCAATAAACAGAACATTGAAATCGAAAAAATCGAGCGGTTCGAGCACATCGTCGGCGACTCCCAGGATGACGATGCCATCATGGACGAAGAAGGCAGGGACGAGTTTTTCGAAGAGGCCGCCCGGATGGTCGTTAGCATGGGACAGGGCTCGACCTCGATGCTGCAGCGCCGCATGAAAATAGGATACGCCCGCGCGGGGCGGCTCATGGACGAGCTTGAAAGGGCCGGTATCGTCGGGCCCCAGGACGGCAGCAAGATGCGCGAGGTGCTGATGAAGACCGACGAACTGGAAACGCTGCTCAGGAAAATAAGGAGCTGATGCGCGTCATGAACGCCCGCACCTCATCCCTGCCCTTCTCCTTGCTAAGGAGAAGGGTGCTTGGAGAGCGGGTTGAGGTTCCCGCGGGGGCCTGAAAGTTAAACATGTTCAAAACATTTTCTTTGCTGGGACGTAGTAATGGTCATGCATCTTAAACCCTGCATTGCATGCATTGCCATGGGGGCCTTTTTCGTTATAGGAGCTTTCTGTCAAGAGCCCGCGATTATGAAGACCGTGCGGCAGCTTTACAACGGAAAGACGCCGGTCGAAACGAATTTTGACCTTCACATCCTCTGGAAAGTGCGCGAAAAAGAGGAATCCAAGGCCGGGACGTTCTGTTTTGCGCCGGGCGATAAATTCCGTGTTGAGCTGGGAACGACGACCTGGGTGAGCAACGGCGAGGTTTGCTGGCAAAGCGAGCGCGACGGGAACAACGTGCAGGTTGTCATCAAGCGCGTTGCGGACATGGACCTGTCCATGCACCCTTCCCAGGCGCTGCGTACGTATCTCGCGAAGTACGTATATCGGCCGAGGGAGCAAAAAGGTGACCTGACGGTGGTTGAATGGAAAGCCGATTCGCTGTCGGAAACGGCGGATGCGGCCCGTATCGAACTTTCGATCAACGCCACAAGCGGCGTCATCATGGCGCTGCGCATCGTGGACAAGGACGGCAACGAGAGCGCATATCAATTTAAGAAGACGAAATTCCCGGCAAAATTGCCGGACTCCACGTTCGAGTACGCGGTCCCCAAAGGAGCGTCAGTCCTTGACATGCGCAACTAAAAAAACCGCCGCCCTTGCCGGGCTTGTAATCTTTTTGTGCGTGGCCGCCTATGCGGGCGTCCCCGCGTTCACGCCGACGCGTGAAATAACCAGCAACAACATGTTTTCGCTGGCCGGACGCGGCGATACGCTGTGCATGATCACCGACGGCGGCGTCAATTTCACCTTCGCGACGTCGGATTCGCTGTCGTGGTATGGGTATAAAACCGACCTGTTTTCCGGGGCGATCAGTTTTGGGGACGCGACGCTTGCGGCTGCCCTGAAATCGGGGAGCCAGAACGTTACGCCGACCAGCTCAGTCTTCACAAACCAGGTCTGGCTGTTTCATTTTCCAGCGTCCGTGTCCGGCATGCCGGACGCTCAAAACGTCACGGTCGTCGATTCGATATTTTCCCGGGGGAACCATCTCGGCGCATTGGCCCACAACGCCGATTTTTCCGTTATCGACGTTGCGTGGACAAAGGGGGCCTTCTGGCTTGCATGCACCGACGGCGGTCTGGCACGGCTGGACATTGCTTCCGGTTCATTAAAGGCCTTTTTCCCCGGGCAAAGCGCGGGATTTCCGCCCTTGAAAATCACCGATCCCACGGTGATTTCGAAGAATGATCTTGGTAATTTCCCCGACACGATAAAACGGGTCATCGCCCTTGCCGTGCAGGACTCCTCGGCCGCGACTCCCGGGGTGTGGACGGTAACGCCGTCGAAGATCTGGAAATTTTCGTACGCCGATTCTTCGTGGGACTCGGCGCCGGCCGTCCTGGCCGATCCGGCCTTGACATTTGTGCAATATTGCGCGGCCTGGGCGCGAACGTCGGGCGATACGGCCGAGCTTTTCGCCTCCATTGTGGTGCGCACGGGGCGAAGCGGCGCTGCCATTGACACGATGTTTTTTAAATTCAACCGGCTTAAAAATTCCTGGACCACGTATCTTCAAAAAGCCCCCTTTTCCCTGACCTTCGGCCCGGGC
>JBAVGL010000442.1:0-7155 GCA_049684795.1 Chitinivibrionales bacterium
TTTATTTTCGGTACAGTGATAGTGTTCAAACCCAAACAAAAAAAGGCTTCCGTCATACCGGAAGCCTCTTTATTAATAATACGGCCAAAGGGAATTGAACCCCTAACCTTCTGATTCGTAGTCAGATGCTCTATCCAATTGAGCTATGGCCGCAAGTCCCTAACGGGTTAAAATAGCATTTTCTTTTTGGAAAGACAAGCTAAAACAGGGGAGAGTTATGGGCCGATCACGTAAAATTATTTACAAAAGAGATGATATTTACTATGCCCGTATCCAGGGAAAACGGTGGGGTACTGACACGTCCGATGAAAGAATAGCCTATCATCGGGCGCTTCTGATGGAGACCGAATTAAAACCATGGGAAGATATAAGGATCAAACTCATGGCGCCATGAAACTTCATTTAGAAGGAGACTCAATGAGAAAAATAAAATAAAATCCACCCCAAAATGACTGGAAGCTCGGAAAATAGTATATTATGCTTGTTAATAGCTTTCTGTAAAGACATTCATCCGGTCAAATAAACCGGGAGGGACCGGTCAAATTTCGCGGATTAAGCAATAAATGGCGCCTGGCACGTTATTGGGGCACCATTGATAATTACAAACTGCTCATTTAGTTATCTTACTGGTTTACCAGGACTTTGTACACAATAGGAGTTTCCCAATGAATATAATTACCCAAGAACTATGCATAATAAATTAGTTTCCCGAAGTCAAGGATTTTCATGGTAGAGGTAAAAAAGCAGATTTCATCACATTTGAGTTATCGAAACCGGAAAGGTTTTTGTGACCATCGAAAGAAAAAGTGACCAATCAACCAGCGCCGGTAATTCCCATAAATCCAGGGCCTCTGAAAAAATCAATGTCTCGTTTCAAAACGTAAATAATGGCATGGCCCGTTTTTCCGTGGTTTATAATTCAAGAGGAAGAATAGCGGATTTCGTCGTTCTTGATGTGAACAAGGCATGGGAAAAGCTTTTCGGTCGGAAACGGTCGGAGGTGGTCGGCAATCGGGTAAACACGCTATTTGATAAAATCGATTTTCGATGGTTTCTGATTGCCGAGCATGTCCTTAAAGACAAGACAGGGAGGACCATAGAATATCATTTCGAAGTAACAGACCAGTGGTTCCAAGTAGTGATTTATTCATCGACCGCAAAAGGGTGTGTATTGCTATTTATCGATATCACCGCGATGAAAAAAGAACACAAACTACTTCAACATAATGAAAACCGGATGCGGGCCTTGCTCGAAGGTTCATCGGACATGGTCCAGGTGCTTGATGAACGGGGTGCCATACAATACGTAAGTCCATCCATGAAGCGTATCCTGGGCTATGACGCTTCCGAACCGATGGGCGATTCGGTGTTCAAGATCGTTCATCCGGACGATATGGCGGAAGCGCAGAAAAAATTCGCCGAAGTCCTTGCATGTCCTCATAAGCCGGCCAAGGTCGTCTGCAGGTGCCTTCATAAAAACGGGACATGGCGTTACGTCGAGGCCTGGGCGACAAACCACCTGGCCAATCCGGCAATACGCGGGATTATCCTCAACATCCGTGACATCAGCGAACACATACAAGCGCAGATGCTGGTCCGGGAATCGGAGGAAAAGTTCCGGAAAATTGTCGAACAATCCCATGACGGCATAACAATTATTGACGATACCGGAACTATTCTCGTATTCAATGCGGCGCAGGAAAGAATCTCGGGGATCTTGGCATCCGAGGCGATCGGGAATAAAATGTGGAGCATTCAATACAGGCTTTTGACCGAACAAAGCCGGAAAAAAAACACACTCGCCGACATGAAGAAAAAACTCCAACAAATGTTTAAGGCCGGGAAAAGCCCTTGGCTGGAAAATGTATTCGAAGTAGAGATGGCGCGGCCCGACGGTACGTATGTGTATCTGCAAAACGTTGTATTTCCAATCCGGCTCAACACCGGGGTCCTTTACGTATCATTTAATCGTGATGTAACTGAACTGCGCCGTGCGCACGAGGAGCTCGAAGAACAGAACCGTCTCCTCCAGGAAAAAAACATAACGCTCCACGAGCTCATGAACCAGCTCCAGCTTGAAAAGAAACGGATCGGCGACCAGGTCATCTCCAACGTCGATCGGATCGTCCTTCCTCTTATTTCCAAGGCAAAGACCACGCATTCAAACGGCGTGATGCCGTATCTTAATCTTCTGGAGGAGAATCTTAAGGAAATTACCTCTTCTTTCGGCAACCACCTGGTGCGTGATTTCAACACGCTCACGCAGAAAGAAGTGGAAATATGCGGCATGATAAAACGCGGAATAACCTGTAAAGAGATTGGAAATCTTTTAAGCATTTCACACCGCACCGTAGAGACCCATCGCAACCGGATACGCAGGAAGCTCGGCATTTCCGATCCCGCCGTCAATCTTGCAACGTTCCTCAACAATATCTCATGACCCATCCACGACCGGTATCGTCTACTACGTATATTATATACGTAACAAGTAAGTAGTATTACTGTAGATCGCAAACTCGACATATTTTGTTTTTATTTAATTCATGTGGTATCATTAAACTTGAAGCTTCTTTTTACATAAGGATGCAATTTCCTTTAACATTCCAATGAAGTGGCAATATGACGTATACAGCTCAACGAAGCGGCGATTTTTTCATTTTCGACATAACGGATTTAACGCCGGCTTTCGACATGCTTAAACTCAGGACCCACCTTGAGGATTCGCTTCGTAGCGATGCGGTGGACATCGGTCTTTCATTCACATGTGCGCCGAACCAGGAGAGCACACTGACGGGAGTCATCGTGGTTTTTAAAGAAGTCGTAAATCACTGGGGCAGGAAGCTTGTTCTCGTTGAAAAAGACCCGATAAGGCAAGAAAAACTCCGGAATATTTGCGAGATTCTTGGTGTCACGATTTGCAATTCCCAAAATTTACTAAAATCGCTTCGACCGGTTGCAGCATGAAATGTTAGTGATAGAAGGAGAAACGGATGGAAAAAGAAAATAATCCAAAGGCGATGAACGAGATCGAAAACAAGGCCCATGATATGTATCTACAAGAGCTCGGCAAAGAAATCGAAACCAGAGCCCATGGAATTTATCTTGCGCGTAGAGGCGAACCAGGTTCCCAGCTTTCCGACTGGCTTCAAGCGGAGAAGGAATTTTATGAAAATTGCAAAACCCAAAACGAAAAACCTAAGAAAGATTTTAACTGATCAAAAATGCCAGTCAAATTAATTAAAAAGCCTGGTTTCGCTTATGTGGCCTACTGTCGAAAAAGCCCTAAGGATTTCGTGGACTTTAAGTCTGAGTTGTTCAATTTTGCCAAAGCCAAAGGAAATTCAGACGATATTGTAGTCGATATTACGAAATCCGGTTCGTTCAATGAGGGTGATATTGGGGTATTAGTAGGAGTTCTCCAGGCATTGCATGGAACCAAGCGAACTTTGAGACTTATTATGTCACCGCCAATATACAAAAAAATGGAATCCATAAATCTCTTCAAGGTGAAAAACATTGTTGGCTATGACAATTATAAGGATTTTATGGATGATGTCAATAAAACATAAATACCTAATATTGACAGTTTAATTAAATATTGGTATAGTAAAAAACGGTTTTTTATTGAACAACCATCCATGAAAGTAGGGAATATGCCTGTAGGAAACATGCAAAAAATCCCGCTTACATCAAGCGAAAGGAAGAGTGTCCAGGGAAAAGATAGCTTTGACATTCATCAGCCAGACATTAAAAGAATGCTTAATCAAGAAGATAAAATAGAAAGAAAAATAATCGGGAAATATATCCTACTGCAAATTGGCGAGAAAAGCAGGTTTTTTAAAATAGTAAAGGTGAACAAAAACGGAAAAGAGTGTTCCGAAGGGAATAGCCCATGCTTCAAAACAAGTTCCGGTTCGTGCAAGGAAAAGAACTGTTGTTGGAGGGAAGATTGTATTTAGCTTAAAAAATACACATAAATTAAAACCGGGCGGGCGTTTCGGCTTAATAGGGAGAACGGAGGAGTGTTTTGAACATACGGATTGATGCAATCGGTGGAGTCTCGGTGGTTTTTATCGACGGAAATGTTTTTGAGGAAGACGTGCTTATTTTCAGAAAGAAGCTTCTCGATCTTGTTGAAGATGGCAAGGTCAGTATCGTGCTTGATATGATATCTTCGAGTTACGTAAGCTCCATGTGTTTGGCAACCATTGCGGAAATTAAAAAAAAAGTTAATGACCTTGGTGGCGATCTGAAACTTTCACGGCCAAATAAAATTGTCCAAAATCTGCTTGAAGCGACGAATCTTATCAAGATAATCGAAACCTTCAATGATTTGGATGCCGCAGTGAAATCATTTGCGATCTTTAGGAAATAATGCCGGGCCCCTTCAAAACGCTCAATATGTAAATCTTTAGGAGAGTTTATCCCTTCTTGTTTAATAATATCGTCCAAAATGTTTCAGTTTACAGGGTTAAAAAAATGAACATCTGGCTCGCTGCGTCCGTACCGTCAAAATACTTCGGTGGCGTCAATCGCAACAAACTCAGTTTTGCCGCGGGACTTGAGGAGCGGAGCCATACCGTTACCACCGTTTTTAACGATTCCCATGGTTTTACAGGCTATCCGTTTGTTTTTCCCTTTCGGTTGTGCGCACGTCTGCTTTTTTCCCAAAAGCGGCCCGACTGGATCATTGCCCGGTCATTTGATGGCGTGTTCTGCGCACTTGCATGCAGGGTATTTGGTCTGTCAACACGGACAATCCTTCATAACCATGGCTGGGAAGAATACGTCTATGATGTTGAACGCCGGCTTCCTGCGGGCCTTGGCGCAGTTCCACGGACAACGTGGAAGGCGAAACTCGTCCGTTTCCCTTTGCTCCGGCTGATGCTCCGGGCGTGCACGGTGTGCATGAGTGGGACTCTTTCTGAAATCAGATGGATACAAACAAAATACCCGCCCTGCCGCGGCAAGATGCGATATGTGCCGAACGGCGTCCGGCCCCGGGAGTATCCTTTTTGGGAACGCCAGACCGCTTGGCCGTTGAATTTCCTATGTATCGGTTGGTTTTCCTGGAAAAAGAACTTAGAGAACACGCTCGATGTTTTCGGTATTGTGCACCTCAAATTCCCCGAGGCAATGCTGTATATTATCGGCACCGGCATTCACGGCGTTCCAGAGCAGGTCTCGCAACGCAAAATGGAAGACTGCGTTTTTAATATTGGCGACGAGGGTTTTGAGGCAATGGATACATGGTACGGCCGGTGTCCGTTCCTGATTTCCTCGTCGCGATATGAAGGAGGCCATTCGCTTGCCATAATTGAAGCCATGTCTTACGGCATGGTCGTTTTCGTGTCACGCATTCCACAGACCACGGAATTCGTGCGGAACGGATGTAATGGCGTCATATTGGACGGATGCGATGCCGGGGCGAATGCCGAAAAAATGCTGCCTTTTATCACGGATAAATATGGGTGCATTGAAATACGGCGTCACGCTTATGCGACCGCGATGCGGAACCGCTGGCAACGGCAGGTGCAGAGATTGGCGAGGATCATTGAATAAAAAACATAAGCCTCGGGGCTGAGGTAGCAGTTTTTTCTTAGGGCAAAGCGTATGGTTTTCTATTCCATCGACCAAGTAAAAGAGGGCATGGTCGTTGCCGAATCGATTTTCGACAACACCGGCACACTATTGATTGCTGCCGGCTTTAAGATTAAACAGAACGTTATCGATATGCTGAAGCGAAGAGGCTACCAGAAGATCCCTATTTCGATCGAGGGCACCGAAGGGGTAATTCCGGAATTTGTTATATCCCAGCAGATACAACGAGAAATGACATCGGTCATAGACCAATCGTCAAAGAATATCAATACCCTCTTTGAAAAGACGCAGAAAACAAAAACCGACATCATCGACAGCATCAGGAAGAGCAAGTCCGTCATTAACGATATCGTACGAAAGTCCGACATGATCGGCATAATTTCGAAGGTGATCGACGACGTTCTCACCGAGCCCTGGACCGTGGTCAACCTCGGCAATCTGCAGCAATCGGGCCTTGGGCTCTATGACCATTCCATAAACGTAACCATTATCTCCCTGTGCATTGGCAGCAAATACCATTTCTCCGCAGATGAAATGAAACAGCTCGGCCTGGGCGCGCTGAACTACGATCTTGGCATGCTGGCCGTCCCCAAAGAAATACTGGTAAAAGAAGGTGTCTTGACAGGTAAAGAAAACCAAATTCTTCAGCAGCACACCACCTATGGATACCTCATGCTGTCGGAAAACGTCATTATTCCCCCGACAAGCTCCCTCGTCGCCTATGCCCACCATGAGTGTCAGGACGGCACGGGCTATCCTCGCGGGATGAAAGGTGAGAACCGGCCAGCAGGGAAGAGTTTTTCTAAGGCAGGACTCATCCACCGGTTCGCGGAAATTGTTGCGGTTGCCGACACCTACGATATGCTCACCAACGGCCGGAAGCATTTTTCCCCAAAACTTAGCCCCGTGGAAGTATTCAATGAAATAGTCTCCATGGGCGG
The DNA here is from genome assembly GCA_049684795.1 of Chitinivibrionales bacterium. Lineage (GTDB taxonomy): Bacteria > Fibrobacterota > Chitinivibrionia > Chitinivibrionales > FEN-1185 > JBAVGL01. Next base: position 6,543 of record JBAVGL010000442.1, read on the forward strand.
CACGAAACTCAACGCTGATATCGTAAAATGCTTCCTTTCCATAGTGCCCATGTTCCCTGTGGGAACCCGCGTTCGAATCACCACGGCGCCGGTCGCCGAGCTGCAGGGATGCTTCGGCGTGATCTCGAAAGTCAATCCTGATCGGGTGCATGAACCGCAGGTACTCGTTTTCGAATCAAAAAATCACCAGAAGATAAAGCCCGTTACACTCGATTTTTCAAAACATAAGGGTTTTTCAGTCGAACTTGCCTGAGGTGCTGGAGGTGGTCCTTATTTTTGACGGAAAAATCAAATTTCCGAATCCTGATGAAGGTAATGCCGATAAACGAGGGACATCGGATGGGATTCGTAGTCATTCCATCGTGCCTCGGATCAGATGTTTCATGCTATCAAAACAAACCGCTTGCCGTACAAATGATGAGTCTCCTTGACACAATCTATTCCGAAAAGTATTTTGATCCTTCCGTATGAAAGTGCGTTCATCGAACTATTTAACCGAAAGGAATAATTATCATGCCAAGATTCAGCAAAACGGAATTAATTAAATTGCAGAAATCCTTAAAGACGGATACGGCGATCGGCGAAAAGTTCGGTATTACACGCCAGGCGGTAC
>JBAVGL010000443.1:0-2855 GCA_049684795.1 Chitinivibrionales bacterium
GCCCATAGCATTCCGCCATTCGCACATAGGCCTTTGCGGTAAGTTTTTGAAAGCGGAGCGCCAGGGTACAATCGGCAATGGCGTCATCCAACTTGTTCAAGGCCTTTTCGGCATTCCCGCGCTGAAAGTGTGCATAAGGGTCCTTGGGTTTCAACTGGATCGCTCTGTTGAAATCAAGTAACGCTTTATCAAATTGCCTGGTTATATTGTAAATCAGCCCCCTGCCGAAATAGGCATGCTCCTGGGCTTCGTTATATTCCCTCGGAGACAACAATGTAATGGCCCGTGTAAACGACGCAATGGCGCTGTCGTAGCGGTTTTCATCTCCTAATGCGCGGGCCTTGTTAAGGAACGCAAGGGAATTCTCAGGAGAAAGCCTGAGGCTGCTGTCATAGTCGGCAACAGACTTTTCTAATTCTCCCATCTGGTAATACAGGTTTCCCCGGCCCAAATACGCGTTCGAAAAATGCAGCGTAGGATCAAATAAATATGAACCGCTGTCCAGCGCAATGGCCTCAGAATAGTCTTTAAGCGCCCGGTTGAATTTGCCTTGAGATTTGTAGGTTGCCGCCCTCTTTACATAGGCGTCGGCGCTCGACGGTTTGATTTGTATGGCGCGGGAATAGTCCTTGATGGCCCCTTCGGTGTCGCTAAGGATTTCGCGGACAAGCCCACGGTTTACAAACGCCTCAACACGAATGCTGTCGAGGGATATTGCCCTGTCATATTCGGCCATGGCGCTGTCGTACTGGGATTTGATGAATGCCTCGGAGGTGTTATAAGCCCTGGTGGCCCTGATAAACGACGGAGAGGTGGCGTTGAAATAGAAGACCGAGCCAAGCCCGATGTGCACCGCGGCAATTCGTGGATTTACGGCTATAGCCGCTTTATAATTGGCCGCCGAGGAATCTAAAAGCCCGGCATATAGATAAGCGTCGCCGAGTCCGGAAAGGGCCCGCTCGTTATGGGAATCTTTGCCAAGGGCGCGCCTGAAATAGTCTATGGCTTTGCCGTAATTTTCCTTTTTGCTATAGGCAATGCCTTGACTTATAAGATCGGTATCGCCAGGGCCGGTGTTCAGGGCTTCATGCAGTTCCCGCTGCTCGAACGTGGTTGCGCGTCGTATTCTTACATTTATTCTGGGAAAGGCTTTATTGGTATTATTTTTTATCGAAAACCTTACAACTTTGGCCCTTGTTTCGGCTGGACCAGCGGCCAATTTCCGTTCCTGAGCATGAATAAGCCGTACCGTTCGGTCCGTCGACTTTATTTGATAAAAATCGGGCGCGGACGTTAAAGTTTTTATCGGCATCGCGGTCAACCAAAAACCGAGGAAAAGACCGACTGTCAGGACAAGAAGTTCAATGGCATAAAAAGAAGTCTTATTTTCTATCAGAAAAATATCATTACGATTAATCAGCGCTTTTACGTATTCGCCTTCAGTCAGGGTCCTTCCCTCTTTTTCATAATCATCCACTGCTGAAGAGGACCTTTCTGAATACATAGGAGGCCTGTTTCAATAAACAAAAACGGTCACAAGTCAAATCGTATAATATTAAAATACATTGTTATTTCTGAATAATGCGCTTGACTTGGAGTTCCCCATGTTCAATAAGAAATTATTAAGGCGCAATTGATTGAATATGGGATTAACAGGAATTATTTTAGTTTTTGTAATGCAAAATTGTTTTATTGCTTGCTTCACATGGCCCGAAAGGGAGAATACATTATGGGACATTCAAATAAATCCTATTTCCTTCTTTTGTTTGCTTTAATTTTACCGGCCCATTTCTCAACGTCAATGGCAGGAGTTTCGGTTTCCGTGTCGGTCGATGTGGCGCCGCCTCCCCTGCCGGACTATGAACAACCGGTCTGCCCTGACGCCGGTTACATGTGGCAGCCGGGCTATTGGGCATATGGGTCCGACGGTTATTTCTGGGTGCCTGGAATTTGGGTTTTGGCGCCACAACCAGGCTTTCTGTGGACACCCGGTTACTGGGGCTGGTCAGGCGGAGTCTACGTCTGGAATGAGGGCTATTGGGGGCGGCATGTGGGCTATTATGGAGGGGTCTGCTACGGTTTCGGATATACGGGGGTCGGTTTTTATGGCGGACGCTGGAATCACGGCGTTTATTATTATAACCGCTCTGTTGCAAACGTCAATGTGACCGTGGTTCACAATGTGTATGCTAAAACGGTCATTAAAAGCCCGGCAATAAGTCGCGTGAGTTACAACGGCGGCACAGGCGGAACGCTCGCCAAACCGACCGCCAAGGAACTTGTCGCGGTGCGCGAAAAACATATTCCCCCGACTGTTCAGCAGTCGCAGCACATGCAGTCAGCGGGCGCCAATCATGCGTTTTTGGCATCGACAAACCACGGACAGCCTTCCCGGGCCGACCTTGCCAAGCATGCCGCGGCAACAAACCAGTTCTCCAGAACCAGGGAGCCCTCGATACGGTACTCACAGCCTCAGCACGATCCCCGGTCGCATTGGCAAAGGCAGGGAAGGTAATGGCGATTGCCGCGGCCTTTTACCGTGAAACAGAAATGGCAAACAAATCGTTGAAGCCTTCGCGGCCTGGGATGGCATTCCTCGCTATTGGGAACTTGCGCAATGGAATACTCCTCACCGTTTGAGGCAATTACAGAACTTGTTCTTAATCCGCTCGGAGTGTTATACCGGGAACCGGAGCGACTTTCTCCTTAAAAAGCTTGATTTTTAAGCAAACGAATTAGTTAAACTACTTTTATAACGATAATTCATATTTCTATTTCTATTTTAGCTTTTCCCGGCGGAATTTGCAATTTTTCGATACAACCGTCAGCATCAAAATTCCCTGAAATGATTGTCC
>JBAVGL010000444.1:0-2169 GCA_049684795.1 Chitinivibrionales bacterium
GGCTACACCCAATCCTACACGGAAACAATCAAGCCATTTATTTGGTCAGAAAAACACTGAAATTTACAAAAACTTAAACTTCCCCCCTTACTTTTGAACCGTGATTTCTCACCACCGCTCAGAATAGTAAAATCTTTGATACGGAGGCCCAAGACAATAGAGGATGGTCCGATGCCTCTCTTTCAAATTTGTCACCTGCCGCTTCTCTTTATTTAAAATCACAACATGAAGTCCTAAAAAGCAAAAAAATATCCAACGAGTTGTAGGATTTTGCGAAGGTTTGCGAAGCTGATCAGGAAAGTGCTCACCTGTTTCGCGCAATTTCTGACGCACCTTATATTCCAACGCGGAATACACCAATAAACAGAGAGTCATCACCATTAAAAGTGCCTCTATTCTCTCTGGTTTTTTGAGAAAAAACGATGAAACAAGAAAATCAGGGCTCTTCAAAAACCTAAAACCTCTTTCTACACTTTGTTGTGATTTGTAGGTCTTTAATACTTCATTTGCTGGGAAGCCAGAACTGTCCATATCATTTGTAGCAAGAATGAAAAATCCCTTAGCCCTTTCGAGAACTTGTTGTTTGTCTGAGGATTGATTGATCTTCCCAACAATCTGATAGCCAATCGTGGCGGGTTTGGCATCTTTCTTCGGCCGTCCAACTGTGGCATGTTTCTTTACTTCGATGATTCGCGTATCAGCAAGATCCGTGTATTTAAGCGCTTTTGCGAATTTCTCCAGATGTTTCTCCGCATCTTTCGGGCAAGAAAATACCTCGGTTGCGAGCTTTTCAAAAGCTTTGATCTCTTTTTCTGAACCTTTTTGAAAGTTCTTTTTGAGTGTCTTACATTCTCTGTCATAGGCAGCCTGGCTAAAGATCACAATCCATCTTTGCTCAACTCCCGCGTATGAAGAAAAACTTTCTTTAGCGTAATATCCTTCTCCTAGAGAAATCATCTCAACGGCAGTTGTATGATTGACTAACTCTTTCGCTTCATTGATCTGCATTGGCACACGGGTCACAAAAAGGCCTTTAGCTGCAATCACGGCTGCTAATGAATCTGGGGTATACAATGCACTGTCACCGACCAAATAACGATTATTTACTGCAGCCTGAAAACTTGCTAAATGTTGCTGTACGATCTCTGCAAATGCGCTTTTGTCAGAACTGTTACCACTGGCTGCTTGCATGAATAAAGGGATATTTCCCTGATTCGACGTGATGAGTTGTAATACAATTTGATTTAGATCCGGTCGGTGATCTCGGCTATAGCCAGGTATAATCTGAATCCGCCCTTCTCCTTGCCCAAACAAGCCTTCGTATTCTCCATCAACATGAAAACTTGTTGAATCAAGATGTAGGCTTGAGACCTGAATTCCAAGGTGTTTCACAACGGAAAGGGCGATTTTTGTATAGAGATCCGTTACACCTACTTGAAAAAGTCGATCCAACGTACGGCCAAGGACGTTGTCATCAATATGTTGATGTTCGACAGATGGACCTATAAGCAAATCCGTTGGTTTGTCTTCAAAATACTCTGAGTAAAGGTACAGGGTTCTTCCAACAAAACCAAGCCCGTTCAGGATCATACTTTTAACGCATTCTCCATAAGTCAGATGCTTGTTTTTTGCTTGTTGACCACAAGCTGCATCGATCGCACCTACAAGACCTATTTCATCACACATCCCCGCCACCAATCCAAGATGGTCCAGGTTTTGCGTTTCAACTTGAATGTCCTGTATTGCAATCGTCATTAGATAAAACAGTCTACCATTATCGCCACTTTATAAAAATTTATTTTTTTGCTGAGGAATGACGGGTGTTGCGTATTTTGGGCCCTCAATTTCAGAAAATGTATTCTACTGGGTAAGGGGCGCGGAATATGGGTGAGAAGCCTTTCGAGGGGGACTATTTTGATGCTCAGTTTTATTGGGATATGAATCAACCTAAAAACGGCGATTGCTCGTGGCGCCGAACCGCAAGTCATTCAGTCATAGAATCGAACCGAGTACTTGGCAGCCACCGAAAAGGTGAGCTGTCAAGTACTCGGTTCGATTCTATAACTAAAGCACTTAGGTTCTACATCCACGATTAACCGCCGTTTTTAGGATAATTCCCGTGGGACCATATGAAAAAAGACAATCCGCCGCCTATCAGGCTCTTTGCAC
>JBAVGL010000445.1:0-6541 GCA_049684795.1 Chitinivibrionales bacterium
TTTAAGGAGGCATTTCATGCCAACCAAGAAGAAAGCCAACGAAGCGCAGTTTTTTTTCTTTTGCAGCGGCCAGCCCGAAGACACTTTCGAGGTCATGAACTTTTCGGGCGTCGACGAGGTCAGCTCGCTCTATAAATTCGACGTCACGCTCATATCCGAAAACGCCGACATCGACGCGGACGACGTCATCAACAAGCAGGCCACGCTCCTGGTGTACCGCGACGAAGAATACTACCCCTATTCGGGCATCGTCATGGAATTCAAGTTCATGGGCAAAAACCACGACCGGGCGACCTACGTGCTCAAGCTCGCGCCCAAACTGTGGCTCCTTGAGCTTTCCAAGCAGAGCCGCATATTCCAGAAAAAAACGGTCCCGCAGATCCTCAAGCTGGTCCTTGACAATGCGCAGCTTTCCGACTATTACTCGCTTAAGCTCGACGACTCCAAATATCCCGAACTCGAATACGTCGTGCAGTACCAGGAATCGGACCTCAATTTCATTTCGCGTCTCATGGAGAAAAACGGCATCTGGTATTTCTTCAACGAAAACCCGCTTCTTCCCGAGGAAGTTGACGGCACCAACGGCTCGGAGACCCTGCTGATCACCGACAAAACGGCAAACTTCGAATCCATCGGCGACCCGGAGGAAATACTATTCAGGACGGAAATGGGCATGACGGAACAGATCGAGGATGACGACAAGGAATCCGTCCACGGCCTCCAGTACAACCGGTACGTGGTCCCCACGGACGTGCTCCTCAAGGATTATAATTACCGCACTCCGGAGGTCGACCTGACGGGAAAAAAAGCGGTCACGAGCGGCGACACCGGGTCGGTCTACGAATACGGGGGCCATTTCAAAAACGTGACCGAGGCCGCGAACGCGGCCGGAATAGAGTCAGACCGGCTCGCGACACAGCAGATCGTGCTCGACGGCGCGGGCAACTGCAGGGGCATGCGCGCCGGGAAACGCTTTACGCTTACGGAACATTTCAAGGACGATCTCAACACCACCTACGTTCTCACGCAGGTCCTGCACCTCGGCGCCCACACCATGGAAGGCGACAGCGCGAACGTATTTTCTTACCGAAACCGCTTCCGCTGCATCCCGTCGGACCGCGCCGACATGTTCAGGCCGCAGCTCAGGGCCGCGGTGCCGCGGCTTTCAGGCATCATCACCGCCCAGATCGAGGCCAACGGTTCCAGCTACGCGGGCCTTGACGACATGGGAAGGTACAAGGTGCGCCTGCCTTTCGACGTGTCAAACACCAATAATTACGATGCGTCGCGGTACATACGGCTGGCGCAGCCTTACAGCGGCGCGAACTACGGGATGCATTTCCCGTCGCACGAAGGCGCCGAAATGGTGCTCGCCTGCATCGACGGGAACCCCGACCGGCCGCTGGGTATTGCCACGGTCCCCAACGCAAACACCCTTTCGCCCGTGGTCGGCGCGAACCAGCAGCAGAGCCGCATATTGACCGCGGGCGGCAACGAGCTGGTGCTTGACGACACGGACCAGAAGCAGAAGGTGCGGCTATCCACCAGCGCCAAGAACACGCTTCTCATGGACGACGAAAACCAGAACATCTCCCTGAAGAGCACCAACGCCAACGAACTCCTGCTCGACGACAAGAACGAGCTGGTCAAATGGAACGGATCGGCCCACAGCATCACCATGAATTACCACAGCGGCAGCGAGGGCATCATCATAACGACCAAGGAAGGCAACACCATCCAGATCGACGATAACAACAAAAAAATCACCATCCATTCCAAGGCCGGCCATTCCTTTGAAATGGACGACGACGGCAAGACCATCGTTCTCGCGGACTGCGCCGGAAAAAACAAGGTGACCCTCGACGGCAACGGCGGGATCATCCTCGATTCGCAGGGGAAAATCCAGATAACCGCCCAGCAGGACATCGAAATAACGGGCGCGAACATAAAGATGACCGCCAACAACGCTCTCGAAGCCGACGCGACCGCCGACCTTAAGCTCCATGGCATGAATGTCGAGGCGAAGGCCGACATGAATATAAAAGTGGAGGCGCAAATGAATCTTGACCTTAAGGGGACGATGCAGGCGACGCTTGACGGCATGATGGCCCAGGTCAGCGGCGACACCATGACGACGATCAAGGGCGGTATGGTGATGATAAATTAGAAACATTTAGTATATTTAAGTAATGTATATTTTAAGCGGTCTAATTTTATTGAAAACGGCCGCATTTTTTTTATGGAAGGACTGAATTATGTGCGGAATAGTCGGATACATCGGTGCGAGAGAAGCCTGCCCGGTCCTCATCGAAGCATTGCAGTCCCTGGAATACCGCGGCTACGACAGCGCCGGCGTCGCGCTTATTGACAAAGGCGTAATGTCCGTTTATAAAAACAAGGGAAAGGTCGACGGGCTCAAGTCTCTTATCGAGAAAAAAGCGAAAAAAGGCACCATCGGCATCGCCCATACCCGCTGGGCGACCCATGGAGTGCCGTCGCAGGCAAACGCGCACCCGCACACCGACCAGGACAACAAAATCGCCCTGGCGCACAACGGGATCATAGAAAATTACGCCATACTCAAGGAAGGGCTGAAAAAAGAAGGCGTCGCGTTCAGGTCCGAAACCGATACCGAAGTCCTGGCCCAGCTCGTGGGGAAATACTATAAGGGCGACCTGGTGGAAGCCGTTCTTAAGGCGCTCGCCCAGATCGAGGGCACGTTCGGCATTGTTGTCATCGCACGGGACAATCCCAATATCCTGGTCGGGGCGCGAAGGGGCTCGCCGCTGGTCGTGGGGCTTGGCGAAAACGAATTTTTCCTGGCCTCCGACGCCAGCGCCATCGTCCGCCATACGAAGCGGGTCATTTACCTGAAAGACAACAACCTCGTGGTGCTGACCCGCGATTCCCACCAGGTCATGAATCTTGACAAAAAAATACTGTCGTCCGAAGTGCACCAGCTCGACTACGACGCGCAGGCCCTCGCAAAAGGCGGCTTCGCCCATTTCATGCTCAAGGAGATTTTCGAACAGCCCGAAACCGTGAAAAACGCCATGCGCGGCAGGCTTATCATCGAAGACGGCGCCGCGCGCCTCGACGGGCTGAACCTTGTGCTCCAGGAACTTCGGCAGATCAACCGCATCATCCTCGTGGCCTGCGGCACGAGCTGGCACGCGGCCCTGGTCGGAGAATACATGATCGAGGAGATGGCGGGCGTGAGCGTGGAGGTGGAATACGCCTCGGAATTCCGCTACCGCAACCCTATCATCGACCCGCACACGCTGATATTTGCCATAAGTCAATCAGGCGAGACCGCCGACACCCTGGCCGCGCTGCGCGAGGCCGAGCGGCGCGGGGCCACGGTCCTGGGCATCTGCAATGCCGTGGGGTCGACCATCGCCCGCGAAACTCACGGGGGCGTGTATCTGCACGCGGGCCCGGAAATCGGGGTGGCTTCGACCAAAGCATTCACGTCCCAGATCACGGTAATCGCATTGCTTACGCTGCTATTGGGAAGGATGCGGCGGATTTCCCACGGCGACGGGGTGACCATCGCCAGGGCGCTTGAAGAAATTCCGAAGCAGATCAAGACGATTCTCAAGCAGAACGACGCGATCAAAGAAATCGCGAAAAAATATTTCCGCCATAACAATTTCCTGTATCTGGGCCGGTCGTATAACTTCCCGGTTGCCCTGGAAGGGGCGCTTAAGCTCAAAGAAATATCCTACATTCACGCCGAAGGATATCCGGCCGCGGAAATGAAGCACGGCCCGATCGCGCTCATCGACAAGGACATGCCGAGCGTGGTCATCGCGCTAAAAGACAGCGTGTATGAAAAGGTCATTTCGAACATGCAGGAGATCAATGCGCGCGGCGGGAAAATAATCGCCATCGCGACGGAGGGGGATAAGGAAATTAAGAAGCACGCCTACCATGTAATTTACATTCCCAAGACGATCCCCATGCTGAGCCCGCTGTTGTCGGTCATACCGCTCCAATTACTGGCCTATCACATCGCGGCCCTGCGGAAGTGTGAAATCGACATGCCCCGTAATCTGGCAAAAAGCGTGACGGTCGAGTGACGCATACGCCATGAAACCAAACGTAGTCCATTCCAACGACGCTCCGCAACCCATCGGGCCTTATTCCCAGGCGATTGTCTGCGGGGATCTTGTTTTTTTATCCGGGCAGATAGCGATCGATCCCGCAAGCGGGGAATTGACGGGCGCGGACGTTTCCGCGCAGACGAAACGGATCTTTCAAAACATCCGCGCGCTGCTTGCCGAACTGTCCCTGGACACGGGCTCGCTGGTGAAAACCACGGTGTATTTGGCCGACATGGGGTCGTTCGCCGGTTTCAATAGTGTTTACGAAAAGGAATTAAACGGCTGGAAGCCCGCCCGGTCGGTGGTTGAGGTTTCCCGGCTGCCGAAAAACGCGCTCGTGGAAATCGAGGCCGTGGCATGCCGATGAAGCAGGAATACGAGGTAAAGCTCGACCTTTTCGAGGGCCCGCTTGACCTTTTGCTGTATCTGGTCAACAAGGCCGAGGTTGACATCGTACAAATCCCCGTCGCGCAGATAGCCGAACAGTACATCGAATACCTAGACCTTATGCGCGAGCTGAATATCGATGTCGCGGCCGAGTACCTCTACATGGCCTCCACGCTCATCCGCCTGAAGGCAAGGGAACTATTACCTCCCATCGAGGGCGAAACCATCGAGCAGGAAGAGGGCATTTACAACAAGCAGCAGCTCATCGACCAGCTCCTGGAATATAAGAAATACAAGGAAGCGGCTTTTTCGCTGAGGCATTTCGAGGCGGAGCAGATCGGCTGTTTTACGCGCGGGGCGTCCGACCAGAACGATACCGCGCCCGCTCCGGACGCCGCCGCCTGTTTCATCGGCGCGATAACCGTTTTCGACCTTCTTACGGCGTTCAAGCGCATCCTTGAACGCACGGTTGATGAACAAAATTACCATATTGTCAATGCCGACAATGTAAAGATCGACGACCGCATCGAACACGTGCTGGCCGCAATCGATACCGGCGGCGAGGTGCGCTTCGAGGAGCTTTTCGCGGACGACACCCGGAAAATAGTCCTCGTGGTGACCTTCATGGCCATTCTGGAGCTTATCAAGATGTCGGCCATCTTTTTCAGGCAGGAAGAGCAGTTCGGGCCGATCTTCGTCAAGCGGCGGGTCGCCGTTAAGGAAAACGGCGAGAGCAAACAGGCGGATGCGGGTCCATTGCAATAGTTCCTCAATAACGTTTTAAAATTCCTAAGAAAGAATGTAATATTCACCATTGGCAAATAAATGTAATTAATTGTATATTTAAATGGAGTCATAATATGCATCTATAATGGAGTCACAAATGAATACATTTACCCTTCGGCAAATTCCAGTACCTGTTGAGCGGCGCCTCCGTAAGCTTGCCCACGAATCCCATAAAAGTCTCAATAAGACAACTATTGAGCTCCTTGCCAAAGCCGTTGGAATAGGGCCTGTTGAAAAGAAGGCAATGCGAAAACGCCGGGATGTCAAAAGCGTTCTGCGGCCCTGGTCCCATGATGAATTTCAGGAGTTTGAGCGTAACACCAAGATGTTCGAATCAATTGACAAAGAGATTTGGCGCGCATGAAACTTTGCCTGGACACCTGTGCGTATTCCAAGTTAGGTTTGCAGCCACCGGAATTAATAAACTGCGTAGACGAAGCCGAAGCGATTTATCTATCAAGCGTCGTACTGGGAGAACTTTTTGCCGGGTTCGGTTTGGGAAAACGCGAAAAGGAGAACCGTGAGGCGCTTATAAGATTTCTGGATTTGCCGGCGGTTGAGGTAGCAAACGTCGATGCGGCCATTGCCGACCGCTATGGAGTATTGGTAAAAAATCTTCGAAAACAAGGAACGCCGATCCCGACCAACGACATTTGGATAGCGGCAACCACCCTCGAAACAGGATCAAGACTTGTAACCTATGACTCTCATTTTGGATGCATCCCAGGGCTTTTAATAATTGCCCCATAAAAAGAAATCGATCCTATTTCATCTATGGGGCAATGCACGTTGTTAGCTGGATTTTTTCTTCAGCACGATATTCAATATCCTTCGCACGGGTTCGGCGGCCCCCCACAATAATTGGTCGCCGACGGTAAAGGCCGTTAGATACTTCGGCCCGATGTTCATTTTGTGAATGCGGCCGATAGGTACGGTTAGCGTTCCGGAAATGGCGGTTGGAGAAAGCTCTTTAAGCGTTGCTTCTTTTGTGTTGGGGACGATTTTTACCCATTCATGCGCCGATGCGATCATGGCGGTGATCTCATCGAGGCCGATGTCTCTTTTAAGCTTTATAGTCAGGCCCTGACTGTGACAGCGCATGGCCCCGACACGCACGCAAATCCCGTCGACGGGGATCGTTTTTTTCGTACCCAGGATTTTATTGGTCTCGGCAACGCCTTTCCATTCTTCCCTGGTTTGCCCGTTTTCAACCTGTTTGTCAATCCAGGGAATGAGGCTGCCGGCAAGCGGCGCGCCGAAAT
>JBAVGL010000446.1:0-2180 GCA_049684795.1 Chitinivibrionales bacterium
AACGGTCATCGCATATTTTATCAGGGTTGAGCCGTTGGTCAAGTCCTGGCCGCAATCCGGGGCGTCGATGATAAGCGTGGTGTTTATCCCGCCGCTTCGCATCGTGGCAACCGCGGTTTCGTATGCCGAGGCCCATGCGGCGGGGTTGGTCTTGGCCATGTTCCAATCTCCCCATTCGTTGGCTATATTTATCAGGATATATTTGGCAATGCTTGCCTGCGTCAAATAAGAGGCCTTGCTTACCCACCATTTTGCCGCGGTATTGAGGCCGCTAGCGTCGGTCCCGCAGGTAACATCGTGCAGCTCGACCTCCGGGATCACCTTATTGGCAATACATGATGAAACGCATGTGTGCCAGTCATTGTCGGCCATGCCTTCGGTCATTACGATACGGAAGCAATTTCCATTGCTGTTTTTCTTCATGTTGGCGAGGTTGCCGTTGACGTCGCTGACGAACCAGGCCAAAGGGATCGCAAAGCCCTTTTGAATGAACGTGTTCCCGTTGGCGTCTTTCAGCGACGTGCCGGAAATGGTAAACCCCTGGGACAGCGCGAGTCCGAATCCCGCTATTACCGTAAGGCCGATACTAATGATTTTGTTTTTCATGAAAGCCCCCGTGTTTGTGTTGCGGAAAATATCCATTCCCATTGTTATATGTTAGTGGTAAATATATCCTCTTTAGGATGTTTTTGCTAAAAATTGATATTTGTATTGGCAAATCAAGAGAATCTTGTATTCTTCCGCCTGCGTTCTATTGAAAAAAAGCCGTCATGGTTTCCACGTTATTATCGATTGACGTAAACCGAATGATGCAACATCCGCTTACGCCGCTTAGACGGTATGAGCCCGCAACAGGAATATTCATGCTTTTAATTTGAGCGCCGTTAATTGAGAATATACGTAAAATACCGGCGGTTAAAGCATGCATTTCCGTGCGCCCTTTTATTGATGAAAGGGCAAAACATCGCGCAAGTCCGGCCGCCGCCAATTCCGTCCCGTTCCTTGCAACGGACGTTACCGTATAGAGCGAATCCATTTTCTGCGCCCAGAGCCGCTGGACGCTGGCGGCCCCGGTGGCGTTGGGATGTATGCCGTCGCTGTTATGTTCCGAGGGATTGTTCAGAAAATAAGTATAGAGGTCCGGCCCGGCGATGAGCTTGTTTACTTTTGTCAAACTGTCGATGGTAGTCTCATACGCGATATTGACCTGCCATCCGGCCTCCGTCGGGTTGGTGGCGATCAGCCGCGCGATGATCGGCTGGACCCCGGCCGCTTTGCAGGAATCAATGATGAGCTGCATGTTTCTCGTAAAAGTCGCCAGGCCGCTGGTGCCGTTGTTGTAAGCGTCGTTCGTGCCCATCTCAATGGCCCAGTATTTCGCCCCGCGCGTCATGTCAAGGTAATAGGAAATAAACGTTGAAACGTAGACGCTTAAAATACAGCCGATGCCGCCCCTGATCATGACCGGATTGAACGCCGGATGAGACGCATGGACGAGGTCCGCGAAATTCTGTGCGGGGATCTCGCTTTTATAGGTCATCTCCGAAATGCTGGTGCCGGGGAAAAACCAGACGTCCGTGCCGTTGTTCGACATGTCAAACACTTCGAATTCGTCGAGAACCCCGCCGCCTTTGGTGATGTTCATTTTCACCCAGCTTGCCCCGGTAAAAGGAATCGTTTGCGCCCGCGAGGTCACCTTGTTGCCCGTGACCGTGGCCACGGTCGTCCAGGTTCCGTCGGATCCGGTGGTGGAATTCGACGACGTTTGAAATGTGTAATCGACCGGGCCGATGTCCGAGGGGCCGCCGCATGTCTTTAAGTTCGCCGCGGCGCCCGTGGTGGAATCGAACCAATTTACATAGGGAACATCCCAATTGACCATAATCTGGGAATGCCCCGTTCCGACGTTGATCGCAAGCCATGAATTATTGCCCGCGTTCCACGTGGTTCCTCCGAATTTGTTATCCGTTAAAGACATTACGCTTCCGCTCGACGTGTATACCGTTTTTCCCCTCGAAAGTATCGGGTTCGCCACCATCGCCGAAACCTGACAAACGCCTGCCACTCCGATGAAAAGTAATGCGGCCTTGAATAAAATCCTGTCGGCAACCATTTTTTCTCCTTGAATGTTGTTTATTGATTGTTGATTATTTTTTTCCTTACGGCACTGACATCTGAAA
>JBAVGL010000447.1:0-2281 GCA_049684795.1 Chitinivibrionales bacterium
CGCAAATACCGTGGCGGTAAGCGTTTTTTTGCCGCTTGTGGCGAAAGCTACTTTATACCAAAGCGTATCCCGGTTCTGCAAAGGCGTTAATTTCTTGAGCACTGTGTCAATGTCAAAATTTCCGTCCGGTGAGCTATAAACCGATATTCCAATTGAATCGATATATTCAGGAAGGTTTGCGGTAATTCCAATGGTGACGATATTTCCAACGCTATCGGTCAGCGAATCAACGCTTACCCGACCACTGATAGACTTTAAAGTTAACCAGATTTTTGCGTTGGATGGATTATAGGGATTTTCCGGAGCACTGACGCAGGAAACTAACAAATAAAGCAAAGCTGACAATACAACTGTCGCAATGCTTCCAAACCGAATTGAACGAGACATAGGAATTCCTTTTTAAAAATCTTTTGAAAAAATTAAAAGTGCCAACTATTTCTTTTCAGGCGCTTCCATAAGCCAGTGTTTTTTGACAATAGGGCCGTTGCCGATGCGGTATTCGATGAGATTTCTTGAAAAGCCGCTTCCTGGACTACCGATAAAACCGATCCCTTTTGCAAAATAGTTTTTATCGGTATGCCTCTTATTAATAGGTTCAGCGTAAACCCAATCAATAGTAGTAGCTTTTCTAAAGATCACAGTACCATTTTCCAAAGCACAGGTATCGCCAGCGCGGGGATTAATTTTGTAGCAAGGTTGCCCCCACTTTTCATTTTTATTTTTTTCAATTACTCTCTCAAATATGTAGCCATTTGTATCACAGAAATATTGGCAATTAAATGGTGAAGCCCTTTTCCCATCAGCGGTAGTAATGTTTACCCAATTTACAATTATGCCACTATCGCAAACTGTCCTGCTTACAAGAGAATCTTTTGTCAAGGTACTTGTCCCAATATCTTCTGCATCTGCAGGATTATAAACAGAATCTTGAAATACCCAATAACTTCCTGGAACCAAGGGAAAATAAGAGATAGAATCCGGCAATGCCACCCAAGCAGAGCCTGTTGAAAAATAAACAGCTATGCCCAAAGCAATAATTACTCTATTCATGGCTTTTTCCTATTCAATCAAATTCGAAATGCACACAATTAGTTTCATTATTAATGGCAGAAACAAAAAAGGTATTTTCAAAATTGATCATGTAAAATCCCAAAGCGCGAATTCTTTCAAGGCGATCTGCGTTACCGCCGACATCAATCGCACGTCCTTTTTGATGTAAGCTCTTTCCAGGTAGAGCGACTTCTTTGTGGCTAACAGCTTCACAGATTTGGGTATGCAATTCGATATCTAGTTTTTCCTGTTCAGAATCGCTTAGCTGTTCATCAATTTTAATATCATTCTTTGCCCATGTTTCCTTATTATATTTCAGAATAATCTGATCCTTAAAAGCCCTATACTTTTTATGAAGTTGTACCCTTTGAGCTGCGGCATCACGATAACCGGAAGTGAGTTCAGAGCCTACAGGCAGATAAGGCCCCACTTCTTTCCAAACATTTTCGATTTTAATCCAATAACCTTTAATTGTTTCATCTGTTCCGGATTTGGCATTTTTAATTGATTCCTGAACAGTTGCTTTTATATCTTTTTCTCCGGTTTTTTCAATTTCTTTATATTTTTCAGGTTGTTTGGAAAAAAGCAGTTTTTCGGTTTTTCCTTTCGGATCAATCCGGCCATCGAATTTGTAATAATCCATTTTAAGAGCACAATTGAAAACCTGGAAAAACTTAATCGCCTTTATTATTTCAGGTCCGCATTTCCCAACTTCATCCTTACCTGGGTAACCAAGTTCCCTCAGTCGCTTTTGCACCAGCATTACATCTTCATAATTGTTTTTCCCATTTTCTCCGACGCTATCGGTCAGACAATTGCGGAACCCATATTCTATGTGGAAAATCGTTTTCCCTTTTTCCTGTGTCGTTTTAGCGTGCGAAATCACTTTTGCGGGTATTCTAAGGTTTGTGTTTGGCTTAATTTCCTGCGTATGGTCATTGACTTTATTAAATTTTCCGGCTGATAGGGTCATCAGCGTTTTTATATGGTTTTCAGCGCATTGCGAAAGCCCGCTGAATGTCTCGTCCGTGCCTTGGACGCCTAGGGCGGCCAGCGAACCAAGGAATTGACGTCGCGGAATGCTTTTCATATTAGGCCCTCATAAAAAATAGAATGAATGAATGTAAATGTCAATCTAAATGCCGGAGCAAGCAAAGGCAATTTATTGTTATTGCTTTTAATTGTTGTTGGAATTGATTTTAAGTTGTTGAGGCATTATTAGGTTCTGTAG
>JBAVGL010000448.1:0-20593 GCA_049684795.1 Chitinivibrionales bacterium
GGTCATGGCCTCGTCCGTCCGACCGGTTTGCGTCAACAGGAGACCAAGGTTGTTGTGGGCCATCCAGCAATCGGGGTTTTTCCGGATGGTGGTCCGGTACAGGGTCTCGGCGTCGGCATACTCCCCGCTTTGCTTCCAGGTCAGCATGCTGAGCGTCAGCAGTACGATCACATACAGCAGCGGTTGCAGAAAACGCCGCTGGCTTCCCCGTAGTAAACCGAACCCCGATCCTATTCCGGCGGCCGTTAGCGCAATGGGGCCAAGGCAGGCAAGATATTGAAAATGGTCGGCGACAAATGAAAAACGAAACGGGTAAACGTTTAAGAAACCAAGCACGGGAAAAATAGTTACTGTAAAGTAAAGGAACGCGGCCAGGGGCGCGCGCGAACGGTTCCGTAACCCGTAGAGCGCCATTGCAAGCAACAGCGCGGCGGCGGGAAAAATATACTGCCACCAGAGCGCCGGGTTTACGTTCCAGCGCGGGTAAATAAAAATCAGATTGACGGGCCAGAACAGCTTGCCCGGGTAAAACCAGACCGCCCGGCCCGCGATAAGACACCGCTGGACAAAGGTAAAAGTAAACGCGCTTTCTTCACCACCAATGATAAACCTGCGTTCCACCCAGGCGGTAAACAGGCCGGAAGCGATTCCCGCTGCAAAAAACGGCAGTAACGGGACGATGTCGCGCTTCCAATCCAACCGTCCCCGTTTCCACCAGAAAACCACAAGCAGCGATGCAGGCAGCGTTGCAATAACGGATTTCGACAAGAGACCAAGAACAAAAAGGCCGATGGCAATAATAAAATGTTTTCTTTTTCTTTCCGAATCGAACGTCAAGTAAGCAAGCATTGCGGCGAAAAAAAAGACCCCCGATACAGTGTTTTTCAATTCCGAAATCCATGCCACGGATTCAACCTGCGCCGGGTGCAGCGCGAAAATCGCGGCAACGAACCAGGCGCCGGGTATTGCCAGGCGTCGCAGGATGCAAACCAACAATAGCGCGGAAAAGAAGTGTAACAGAATATTGGCCAAATGGTAGCCAGGCGTCGAATCGCCCCAGAGATGATATTCCAGCCAAAAAACACTGTGTACCAGGGGATAATACTGCTGCGTGGCCCCGAGATGCGTCCAGATCTTTGCCAGGCCAGAGAAAGACCGGAGCTCAGGCTTGGTTATGTGCGCGTCGTCGTCCCATATCGGCTTTCCGTTCCATGCGGGACGGTAGGCGATGAGCGTGACAATACACAAGAAAAATCCAAGAACCAGATCGCGGTTTAATGAATGCTGTATGGTTGGTTTCACGGCTCTAGGAAAAATAACTTTTGCGGGATTTTGGAATTTTAGTCCGCCGGTTTCAGTTTTATTATATGCACTTCATTCGCCATGCCGTATGCGTTCGGTAAAGTAATCGCCGTGAATTTCCCCCGTATTTTTTTTAACAGCTTCCCTTTCAAATCGTAAACATCGGCATCGACGTTTTTCCCGCGAAATTCCTCAGGGACAACCAATCGATTTCCGACCACTTTTAGCGCCGTCGCGCCGGACATCGTGGGCGCCCTTTCCGGTCGCGCGATCACTCCGGTATTGGGGCTATACGGGGGCGTTGCATCCTGTACGAACACCGTTGGCTGCGGCGTGGCCCCGCCCACGGTGTTGATGATGAGATTGTCGAACAGCGCGGTGTTCCGCACATTGCCTATATCGCCCGTTCCGAGGCCGACCGCTCCGGCGGCATACAATGTATTGGTGGCGCTGCACACCTGTGCGTTGTTGATGAAGCCGGTTATCGTCGTCCCGGAAAACCTGAGCTTCAAATTGTTCCATGTGTTTGCGGTAAGCGCCACAGTTCCCGTGGCAAGCGAGGTCCCGAGGGTATTCGTATTCATGGCCGCGTAGCAGGTCCAGGCGCCGGTTGAGGCCAATCTCAGATAATAACCTGTAGGATAGCTCCCATAACCACCCCCGCTTGTGGGAACGCGTCCCATGAGCATGGCGGACCCGGTGGTATCAAAATAGACGTCAACGCTGACGTCATAATCGGTCCAACTGGCATCGCCGATAAGGGAAAAAGGCATCCATTCCGGCGCCCAGCTTGTGGCTTTTTTCGACAGAACCTGGCGCAGACATTTTCCCGTTTTGTCCGGCCGGTCGGCGATTTCGAATACGCCGGCGATGTCCGCCTGATAGTGCGGCAAATAGCCCCATGCCTTGGGATCGGTGTAATGATCGTAGTTCTCATAGTACGGGAAAGGAAATGCTTTTGCAGCCGGTACCGGAGTCGCGAAGGCGCCTTTCTGCTGACCGGTCGTCGTTGAAATGGAATAAATTGAATTGCCGTCTATGCTGAGCGAAAAGGTTCCGTTCGCGGGCGTGATATCGCTCTGCCGGACAAATGAGGAGGAGGAATTGGTGCGCCATACGCAGAGCGTTTTATTTGTCGGAAGGCCGCCGCTGATGGAGAAGGCAGCGGTCTGGCTCGCCGTAACGCCCTTTGTTTCTATTATGACGCTGAAATCGGAATCATTCGGCGATTTCAGCGTGACATAAGTGCCGCCGCCCGGAAAATTTCCGCAGGCGTTATTCAGATACTGCCAGCCGGCTTTTGTAAATTGTCCGTAATGCGCATATCCCCAGAGGCCGGTCCTTAAACTATAATTTCCGCTCCAGGGCTGGGTTGCGCCCAGCATATCCATGCCAAGCCCTCCTTCGTAGGGATATAATGCCCCGACCAGAAACCAGAAAAGGATTTTGGTGACCCTGTTATCGATATAGTTTTCATTGCACGCATTCACGACATTCGTGGCGCCCGCGATCCCGTCGATGCTCGCGTGTTCTTCGGTGTCCCAGATTGGTTTTCCGCAACCCTTCGCGACGGCCGTAGCCATGACACCCCCAGTCGTCGTTGTTTTCCAGGTGGTATGGCAGCCTATGATATTCACCGCGCTGTTCAATGCGGTATCGGTTGCGAATTGCGACGCGAAATCATACTTGGTGGCCTCCCAATTGTCAAACGCATGTATCTTGACCGCGGAAAAACCATTACTGTTAAGCGTCGTCCGAAATGTTTTTACCCATGAAGTATTCACGCCCGACTCATTTTTGCATCCTATGGCGTTCATGTCCAATCCGTAATTGGCTTTCAGACCCTTTAACCATAATGCATAATAGTTGCACATGTCCTGCGACCAGAAATTCCCGTTTCCTACCCAGCCGGGGCACCCCCATGCGCAGCCATCCAACGTAATGTCCGGGTTGCGCTTTTTCGCCTCGCTCATAAGCCACCATTCATAGCCCCTTTGGAAATTTGTGTCGGCTTTTGCATGCATATGGCTGGGCTCGCTTCCCTGTGTTGAATTGCCGTCTCCGCCGATTTCAATATAAAGCGCCGATAGAGAGGCCCCGAAATTCGGTTTGAATAAATAATCCAGGATCTGACTGCGCTGTGGTTCTATATAATCCTTTAACAGAACTGAAGTCGCTCCGCCCCCGCTGACCGCGCCTATGCCGTCGAAGGTCCTTCCCGAATCAGCGCCATTGATGGGGATCGTCTGGCCAAAAGCGGGACTGGTGAAACCAAGGGTTAAGAAAGAAATTATGCCGAACAATAAAATGCATCTTAAATCTTTTTGCGAAGCTACCATATAGTCCTCCTCTATTTTCAGGAACATCCGCGTAGACCGCATTATTATTTCGCGCCCGTCACCGGCACCCTCTGGCAGAAGGAACCGGCGATAGATACTATTTTTACGTAATAAATGCCCGGATCAAGGTTTCCAACCGGAATACTCATCATGGCGGTGCCCGAAACTTTTTTCCGTTCGATTACGCGGCCCGCAACGGACGTTATCGTTATGCCCGCGTAATCGGAAATCGGTCTAAGCAGCCGTAAAGCGCCATGACTGTAGTCGACCGTCTGTTTGAAGTTCATCTCCATGGGCGCGGACCGCTGATTAACCCCGACCCCGGCCGGCGATATGATTTTAAAGGCGATATCGGCGTCGGTCGAAGTTGGGATGGCGGCCGTAAGCGCGCCTCCGGCCACGGTTACTGTGCTCGATGAAAGTTTCGTTCCCGCGGTCGTGTTCCACCATTCCAGGGTGCTGGCGCCATTAGCCAACCCCGTCGCGCTCAGGCTCTTGCCGGAAAAGGTCCCCGTTATCCAGCCGAAAGTAATCTGGTCGCTCGATATGCCGTATGCCGTGGCGCCCGTCACCGTAAGCTTGGCCTGCGCCAAATTCGTCAACCCGGCGAAATTTATTCCGTTAATGAAAGCCACCACAGGCGGCCAGTTCGTCGAAATGCTCGTCGGCCATACCGACGTGTTTACGTTGAATTGCCACATGAGGGGCGTGATCGCAATGCCGGTGGCCAGTGTGGCCCACAGATTGGTATGGGCGTTGCTGTTGGTTGATTCTCCGACGATTGCGGGCTTTTTATTGCCGTTCCAGAGTTTTTGCACGAGCGACGCCCAACTGGCGGCAGTTGTGCTGTTGTAATTTTCCGTATTCGTTAAATCGTTCACCGAATCTCCATGCGCCCAATAGTCATTGGCTTCGGAAGCCTCAGTGGGATGTTTGAAAGGATCGTTCGTGTGAAAATAATCAGCCATTTTCGTGGTCCAGGCGTTTGCGGCGGCCTGGTTCGTCACCCAGCCGTCGGTGCCGTTGATTTCATCGATGGTTTGCCAGCCTCCAAGTGATTGGTGATATGAATAGCGGGCTATAATGTAACGGTACTCTTTCTGTTCATAGTTCCACGCCGTCGAATCTCCATAAAAATCCCCGGCTTTGTCAACAATGGTGCTATACGGAGTATGAGTGCTCCATTGCTCCGTCCAACCGGGGACCTGAGATTCGCCAAGGTAGTCATGGGGCCACAGGACCAGGATCATCCGAAGCCCGAGCGCCTCCGAGGAATCCAGCAGAGAATCGACCCTTCGGCATTTAGGCTGATCGTACTTCCCGATTCCCGAAGCCATCGACTCAAACAGGCCATAGCCGTCGTTGGTGCCGTTCCAGTAGATATAGGTGTTGCATCCATAACCTTGCAGTTCATGAAACCCGGGGAATGTTACGTTATAAGGGTAGCATGGTCCAACGCCGTAATAGGATGTGCCGTCATCCAGGCGTAAATACCTGCCGTTCGATGCCACTCGTATCCAGCCATGGTTCGTTGACGCGGTGCACGTGAAAGTTCCCGAAGGGCCCGCGACCGTTCCGGTTGGGTCGGTTGCCTGGGTCGTATAGCTCCAGGCGCCTACTTCATCGGGGGCAAACCTGATTCTCCATGACGAATTATTAGAGGCGTCCACGGCATAAAACCCGTAGATTTTCCACGTGGCGCCCGATGGCGCGGTGAATGTGGCCGACAAATCGATTTGATCGGGATCATACGGGTTCGTATAGGTTCCGGTAAGACCCGCGACAAACTCGATTTTGGCATACTTGCCGACCGTTGTTGCGCTGGCGGTAACCGTTGAGATGCCTGGGGCCGCCCGCAGAGTTAAAGCGGATACGGAGATTAAAATCAGAGCCTGCATAAATATTTTTTTTAGCATACATTTCTCCTTCAATTATTAACTTCATTGCCTTTAAGGCCAAATTTTGAATACTTTAAGAATAATATAACCGCTTGAAAATTTTCAGCAGGGAAATAGTTTGTGGTTTATTCTTTTTCGTTGAACATTTGTTCCACAGGAAAAAATAGAGAAGTACCCCACAAGGCGGACTCCCATAGGAGCAAATGTTCGGGGTTTTAGTCGGTTATTTTCAGCTTTATTATATGCACTTCATTCGTCATGCCGTATGCATTTAGTGAAATAATCGACGGAAATTTGCCTCGCATCGTTTTTATCAGTTTTCCTCTTAAATCAAAAATGTCGGCCACTATGTTTCTTTCATAGAATTCCTTAGGAACAATTAATCGATTGCCGACCGCTTTGAACGACATCGCGCCGGGCGTCATACGCGCCTGCGCCTGGACCGGCGGCGCGGTTACGCCGGTCGAGGCGCCGTATATGGGTGTTGCGTCCTGCGGAAACACGGTGGGCTGCGGCGTGGCGCCGCCCACGGTGTTGACAATGAGGTTATCGAACAGCGCGCTGTTTCGAACATTGCCCAGATCTCCCGTGCCGAAGCCGACCGCTCCCGCGCCATAGAGCGTGTTGGTGATGCTGAACACCTGCGCGTTGTTGATAAACCCGGTTATGGTCGTTCCGGAAAACCTGAGCTTTAAATTGTTCCATTGATTTGCGGTAACCGTTACCGTTCCCGTGGCAAGCGAGGTCCCCGCGGCGTTTGTATTCATGGCCGCGAGGCATGCCCACGCGCCGGTCGAGGCCAATCGCAAATAATACCCTTTGGGATAGCTGCCGTACCCGCCGCCGGTTGTCGGGACGCGTCCCATGACCGAGGCCCATCCTCCACCATCGAAATACACGTCAACGCTGACGTCATAATCGGTCCACGTATCATCGCCGATCAGGGAATACGGCATCCATTCCGGCGCCCAGCTCGATGCTTTCGTCGTTACAATCTGGCGCAGGCATTTTCCCGTTCCGTCAGGACGGTCGGTGATCTCCCATACGCCGCAAATGTCCGCCTGATAATGGGGCAGATAGCCGAACGCCTCGGGGTCGGAATAATGATCGTAGTTTTCGTAGTATGGGAAGGGAAATGATTTCGATGCCGGGACCGCCGTTGCAAAGGTGCCTTTCTGCTGACCGGTCGTTGTCGAAATGGTATAAATCGAATTACCGTCTATGCTCAGGGAGAATGTCCCGTTCGCGGGTGTGATGTCGCTCTGCTTGACAAATTGGGCGGTGGAATTGGTGCGCCATACGCAGAGCGTTTTATTTGCCGGAAGGCCGCCGCTGATGGCGAAGGTGGCGGTCTGGCTTGCTGTTACGCCCTTTGTTTCGATTATGATACTGAAATCGGAATCGTTCGGCGATTTAAGCGCGACGTGGGTGCCGCCGCCTGAAAAATTACCGCATGCGCTATTTAAAAACTGCCAGCCGGGTTTCGTAAATTGACCGTAATGCGCAAATCCCCACAAGCCCATTTTTATATCGTAGTATCCGCACCAGGGATGGTCAGCATCCATAAGGGCCGGGTACGATCCATATCCGGACAGGTATACAACAGGAGGTAACGACCCGACCAGAAACCAGAAAACCACCTGAGTAATCCTGTTATCGATATAGTTTTCATTACACGCATTCACGATATTCGTGGCGCCTTCTATTCCGTCCATAGTGGCATGTTCCTCGGTGTCATAAATGGGTTTGCCGCTGTTTTTTGCGGAGGCCGGAGCGAGAACGCCGTTTACCGTCTGGGCTTTCCAGGTCGTATGTGCGCCGATGATGTCCACCGCGCTGTTGAGTGCCGCATTGGCGGCGAATTGCGATGTAAAGTCATACTTGTCGGCCGTATAATTGTCGAATGCATGGATCTTGACGTTCGTTAGGCCGTCATTGTTGAGCGTGGTCCGAAACATTTCCACGAACGGTATATTCACTCCCGATTCATTTCTGCACCCCATCGCGTTCATGTCATAACCCCATTTGCTTTTCAGCCCTTTTATCCATACGGCGTAATAGTCGCACATGTCCTGCGACCAGAAATTCCCGTTTCCTATCCAGCCGGGGCACCCCCATGCGCAACCGTTCAACTTAAGGTCGGGGTTCCGCTTTTTTGCCTCGTTTATCATAAACCATTCATAGCCCCTCTGGAAATTCGTGTCGGCCCGAGTATGCATGTGGCTGGGCTCAGTGCCGTTGGTCGAACAGTCTCCGCCGACTTCAACGTACAGCGCTGAAAGATTGGCCCCGAAATCAGGCTTGAATAAATAATCCAATATCTGGTCGCGCTGCGGTTGCGGGTAATCCCTTAATAAGTTCGACGTCGCGCAGCCTCCGCTGACCCCGCCGACTCCGTCGAAGGTCCTTCCCGAATCCGCCCCGTTAATGGGAATGGTTTGGCCGAAAGCCCCGACAGAGACGCCAATAACCAAAAAGAAAATGTAACCGTATTTGAAAACTGACTCTAGGTTTTTTTTCAAAGAGCTCATGTGGTCCTTCTTTTAAAACGAGTTTCTGATTACCTATTATTTTGATTACATATAATATATTCGAATTTTCTTGCAAAGGAGAATAAAAATGAGCATGAATGGTCTTTGAACCCGAACGAAAATGCCATTGCTTCCTACTAAATAAAGCATGTCTTTAAGGGAGTGCGGATGAAATTAAAATTGGTTGCGATTGTTTTAGCGGGTTTGTTCGGGACTGCGGCCGGCATTGATCGGTATGAAGCCGAGAATGCCATCGTCGATCAGAATTCGGTTTTAAAAGTGGCGGATTCAAGCGCCTCCGGCGGCTATTATGTCAACATGGAAGGCGGCAACCTCTCTTTTAACGTCACCGTTGCCACCGCCGGGTTCTATACGCTGTGGATATCTTATTCCGAGCCTTACGACACCAATGGAAAAATCCAGAACCTGTCCATAAACGGTGAATCCACGGGACAGTTATCGTTTCCATACCAGACTTCTTTTGTCTACATAAAAGCATCTCCTAAAATCAAGCTCGCGGCGGGCGCCAACGCCATCGGTATCGTCAACTCCTGGGGATGGGTAAACATCGACTATATCGAAATTTCCCCCTGGATGGCCACGCCATTTTTAATTGCAAATACCCTTGTCACGCCGAATGCGTCGGACAACGCAAAGAAAATGTTCGCGTTTCTCTTGCAGAACTTTCAGAAGAAAGTGGTAAGCGGCGTCATGACGAACACCGTCATGCAGAACGACGGTAAATATACTCCCGACACCGTTCAAAACCAGACCGAAGTGTACTGGATCGATTCGGTCAGCGGGAAAGTCCCCGCTCTCCTCGGCCTTGATTTTCTTCACGCCACCGGCCTGAACTCCGACAACGAATGGTATAAGGGATATACAAATGCCACGGTGGCCCTTGCTGAAGACATTTTCAAAAAAGGCGGTTTCCCCGCCTACTGCTGGCATTGGCAGGACCCCAGTCAGACCGTTGAAGCTTTTTACACGCAATCGTCAGGCAATTCACCATATACCACTTTTAATTTGAATAAGGCATTCACGGATTCAATCAACTATACGGCTTTTAACACTACTAGCGCGGAATATCAAGACATTATACGCGACATGGATACCGTGGCCGGATACCTGAAAACCCTTGCAAACAAGGGCATCCCCGTTTTGTGGCGGCCGCTGCACGAGGCCTCCGGCAAGTGGTTCTGGTGGGGCAGCAAGGGGCCGGGCGCATGCAAGGCCCTCTACCATCTCATGTTCCAGCAATTTACGGCGGTCCACGGTCTTGACAACCTCATCTGGGTATGGACCACCGACGAGGCGGGCGACGCGCTAAACTGGTATCCCGGCGACCAATACGTTGACATCCTCGGAAGGGATTATTACTACTATCCCCGCATTGCCGACCACGCCTCCCTGGTTTCGTCATTCGAAAATGTCAAGGACATTTTCGGCGGGACCAAAATCATCGCGCTGGCCGAATGCGGTTCGGTTCCCTATCCCGACAGCATGGCGGCCGACGGCGCCAACTGGTCGTACTTCATGCCCTGGTACGGCGATTACACCATGGATGGCTGGGCGCACGACAACACGGCCGCGGACTGGAAATCCATCATGAACAACGATTATGTGATCACCCTTGACAAGATGCCGGGGTGGGCCAATTTCGTGCCGAATCAAGCCATTGCGAAACTTCCCGCGGCGGCGGACGGGATGACCCTCGGCTATGCGCACGGCTTCCTGGAACTTGTATTGACAGGCGCTCATGCCCACGCGGGCGCCGTGGAGCTTTTCAGCCTTAACGGCGCCCGCGTGGCCGTGCTGAGCAGGGGCGCTCTCGGCGAAGGCGCCTACCGGTTCAGCCTGAACAATATCGCGCGAGGCATGTACCTCGTGCGGGTCCAGGGTGTTAATGCTTCGGCGGCAATTGTCAAATCAGTCCTGGTTTCCGGTAAGTAAACGCATCGATTCCCCGCGAAATAAAATTGATTGGCTATTAATTCTGCCAATAACCCCCCGCAAAAAAAGTCGATTGTTTTAACCGGAATGCAAATAAGTCCTGACTTTTTCTCAAAATGATAATATTTTGTTATTCCGGATTGTGAATCCCAAAGTTTGCGCATTCCCCGAAGGTTCGCTAACGCGGCTACTCCTGGAGGCATGTAAGCAGATTGAGTCGTGGTGCTTCGGGGTTAGCAAACGACTGTATGATTCCCCTTCCATAGGGATGGAAGATGCCTCGCAGCTTGCTGCGGGGTTCTTCACTTTACATTTTTTGAAAGGAACCAAAAATCATGCGTCTCTCTTTAATGTGTCTGGTTTTTTCTTTGCTTTTTCTAAATTCGGAGGCGGGCATTCTCACTGGAATAGGAGCTGAAGGCGGATTGAGTTTAACGTCCCAAAAATGGGATTACAAGTCAAATACAGATTATGCTTTTCTAATGAAAGATTGGGACCAGCGCGCAAACGCCGGAATATTCTTCCAATTCTTTGATTTTAAACACTTCAATTTAATTGTAGATATTACATATAATCAAAAAGGCGGGTTGGATAAGCAGGGAATTCAAAGCACAATCATTGGTAGTGATGGAAGTTATGAAATTATTCCAGGGTCCTGGATTGCAATCTGGGACAGAATTGACTATATCAGTCTGTTACCAAGGGCAAAATTCAAATATAAGATAGGATTCATAGAACCGTTTTTTACAATCGGTCCGAGCTTTGATTTTGAAACTCGAAGAACTTTTTCAGAAATTCCGCCAATAACTGATTTTAAAAAATTCGATTTCTCTACCCCATACGGAATCGGGGTTGGTATGAGTATCAATCCTCATCTCTATGGCTTCTTTGAATTCCTCCATCAACCGAGCATAATCCCGATTTACAGCAACTCAAATCTTGACATCACAAACGATGGTGTAAAATTCAATATAGGTTTGATGTATGTTCTCTAACCTGCCTAACGGTTTGAAAAGCGCTCCGCATGGTTGACATTAAAAAGAGATTCTGGCCCCTTCCCGTCATTGTTGCCGTTGTCGCAGTAGCGGTCTATCTGCCCACGTTAAAATACGATTACACGTACCTCGACGACAACAATCTTGTTCTTGACCAGCAGGGGCTGCTCCGGTTGCCTTCGAGCCTGTATGAAGTGTTTGGGCGCTCGTTTTTCGGCGACACGGCCGACACCTATTACAGGCCTGTCGTCAACATGTCGTTCGTCATCAACGGGCTGGCAAACGGCGTCCGGCCGTCCGGCTATCATCTCGTAAACGTTTTGCTCCATGCCGGGGCGTGCGTGCTCCTGCTGATGCTGTTGATCGGGCTCGGCATCGGGAATTTGAGTTCTTTGCTGGCCGCGTTGTTCTTCGCCGTGCATCCGGTCAATGCCGCGAGCGTTGCCTGGATTCCGGGACGAAACGACACGCTTTTGGGATGCTTTACTTTCGGTGCATGCCTTCTGCTTCTGCGGGACGCGCATCGGCCCGGATTGCTCCCCAAAGCAGGTCATCTTGCGTGCCTGCTTCTGGCCCTTTTCACCAAGGAGACGGCCCTTTGTCTTCCGCTTTTGTTCATTGCGTTGCTGTTTGCGGCCCACGGGAGACGTGCGCTGCATGGCCGCCGATGGATGTGGGGCGGTTGGGCCATCGTTTTGGCCGCATACTTCGTTGCCCGGTATGCCGTTGTTACCGCGCCGCCGGGATATGTCATGGGCCAATTGCAGACCGCCTGGCAGCGCTGGCCCGAACTTCTGTCAGACATCGGCAAGCTGCTGCTTCCCCTGCGGCTGCAAGTGCTGGCCGCGCCCCAGGACGTTCTGTGGTGGCCGGGCGTAGTTGTTATCGTCATCGCAGGCGCGGCGTGTTTCCTGCGCGGAATGCGGCGCGGTATTGTGGCGTTTGCGCTGGCGCTTGTGCTTTTGCCGTTACTCATGAGCCTGCTCGGCGCCAGCTATGTCGTGCTCGAAACCCGCCTGTACCTTCCGGCCGCCGGAATGTGCGTTCTTTTGGGCGAGGTGACGCATACAACACGATTGCGGGGAACGAAGAGGTCGATTGCCGCCTTTGGCGTTGTCGCGATCTTTATTATCTCGTTAGGTTTTGTCAATCTGCGATACATCCCGAATTTTTGTGACCGCTACACCTTCAGCAATGCGGCAATCGAAGGATCGCATAATTCCTCGGTGGCGCACGGCCTGCGCTTCAGGGCGCTCCATCCCGATATTTTCAACCGGCCCCAATAAAAACACGCGAAAAGGCTTCGGGCATTATTTTTTATTGCTTTATTATTTTTCAGTCATTATTTTAAAAAGCAAAATGTAAAAGTGTCCCGATTGTACTAGTGTGCTATTACGGTAATCGCGGTAATTCTAAAGCAGGAACGGCATCCATGGGCAAAATCCATTATCTCGCGGCAATGATGACGGTCCTCGCGGCATCAGCGCTTTTTTGTTTTGGGGAAGATACGGCGACAACCTTTTTAAAGCTGAAGCCGTCGGGGTTTGCGTCAATGGAATTAGGTGAAATAGTCAAGGGCGGCGTCAACTCAAAAACAGGTGAACCCATGGACAACACCTGGATGAAAAATCTCATAGCGGGCCTCTCGGTTGACGCAATCTTGAGTGAAAGAAATTCCCTTGCTATTGGCATGGAAATGCAGATGTACAATGATTTCCCGATAACGTCCGCGCTTTTAAGCTATCCGGAATTCCGGTATTTATATTTTTATCCATATTTGAACAGGGCGGAGTATACGCATGTGTTCGGTGACGTAAAAACCCCCTATTTATCCTTGAGCGCGGGTTATTTCCCTTTCAAGTACAACAGCGACGTAAAAAATCTTGGAGAGTATCTTTTCCGGACCGGAACCTATCCTCAATATATTCTTGATGAATTCGATTTCCCGCTGGCGCGGTTGCTGGGGGTCCATGCGAGCATCACACCACATATCCCGTTTAATGACTTAAAAATAGATGTCATCGCGTATTCCAATCTCCAGTGGTATGCCGTCGGCGACTGGAACCTTGCAATTATCGCATCCGACAAGGTGGCTGATTTCATCGACGTGGGGCTCGGCATGACGTTTAACAGCATCCTCTCGGCCGACAGCACCGTCACGACTCCCCATAACCCGGCCACACTCTATCATGTTACCTATAACGCGGCGACCGGCACAAGCGATTCCTCGTTCTATACGTTCAGAGGTTCAAAGCTCATGGCAAAGGCCGCCGTTGATTTGAAGAAATTTATTTCAAGCGATTTTTTCGGCAAAGAAGACCTGAGGCTTTACGGCGAGGCGGCAATACTGGGGTTAACGGATTATCCGCGGAACTTCAATGGCGGGGTAAGTTATGACAGCATTCTTGAAAGAATTCCCCTTATGGCAGGGTTTAATGTTCCCACATTTAAACTTTTGGATGTTTTAAGCGCTGAAGTGGAGTATTTCAAGTGTCCGTTCCCGAATGATGTCGGCGCGCTTACCAATTATGGGTTGCCTATTCCGGGGCCGGTCAATGCAACGGGGACAACCAACTATTGGGCGAACCGCGAATATTGGAATGATCGTTGGAAATGGAGCGTTCACGCTTCTAAAAAAATTGCGACGAACTACACAATTATGGTGCAAGTGGCAAGCGACCATTTGCGGCCGCTTGCCGTGAATGACCAGAACGTTGATTTTGAGGAAATTTTCCACAACACCAATCAGTGGTATTATATGCTGAAATTTACGGCAGGATTTTAGCCCTTATGCAGGTTAGTCAAGGAAACACTTGAATGAAACGGAAGTTTATTATAGGTTGCATAGTGGGAATTCTTGCTTTGCTTTATTGCGGCATAATGGCCGGTTGCGGCTCGCCATTCGGGTTTGGGTCGGCGGGGAATTCGGGGATCGACACGGTCGGATCTTCCGACCCTCTTGTTATGCAAACAACGGACTCGACGTTAATCCCCGAATTAAATTATCCGAACGGTTTGGACACCGGTGTTTCGCTTCTGCCGGTTTTAAGTTGGAATAAGGTAAACGGAGCCTCAAAATACCGCGTTTTCATGTCCGGCAATTCAGATTTTATTGTTAACACCCTGATTGTTAATGACTTGACCAATAATAATTTTGATACTGTTGGAGGGGCGTTACCCTATGGCGCGAGCTATTATTGGGTCGTATGCGCCGTTGGGGCGAGCGGACATGAGGCATGGTCGAACGTCGCCCATTTTACGACACAGCCCCTGCTGCCGTTGCAGAACGCCTACGTGGCCCAGAAATTCGGCATGTTCATTCATTTTAACATGTCGACCTTTGCGCGGTATGAATACCCGACTCCCGGCGGAGAATGGGAACTTGGAAATGAAGACGAAAACCTGTTCAGTCCTTCTTCACTTGACCTCGGGCAATGGGCGGACGTCGCCAAGTCGGCGCATTGCAAATATATGGTTTTGACGGCAAAACACCACGGCGGTTTCTGTCTCTGGCCGTCAAACGGCCCCTGGTCAATAAAACCCCACAGCATTGCTCAGAGCGCCTGGTATAAACAAAACGGCCATCGGGACATTCTCAAGGAATTCGTGGACTCGGTGCGATCCCGGGGAATGGAGCCGGGGTTTTACTATTCGGTCAGGGACGAAACCAATCCTCCGACAATGCCCATGGTTTTGGGACAGTTGACCGAACTTCTGACCAATTATGGGGACATAAAAGTAATCTGGTTCGACGGATGGGGCTGGTATGTGGGTTACTTTCAAATTCCCTATGCTCCGGTCGCGAATCTTGTGCATGAACTTAACGCCAAGCTCGGGCATCACACGATTATTTCCGAAAATAACCACCAGAAAGCCCTTTGGAACACGGAAATCGTTCAGTATGAAATACCGATAGACGGACCGCCGCTTGCCGGTAACACGCTTCCGTCGGAAGGCAATGAGCCTCTTCGTCTCGACAATTGCTGGTTCTGGCATCCCATGAACAGCTCCTCGAAAAGCACGCAATTCGTTCTGAATCGAATAAGCTCGGCGAACGCCGTTAACGCGACATATTTGCTTGACGTAACGCCCGACACGACCGGATTGGTGCCGCAGTATCAAGTACAGGCCATGAGCGATATTGGAACAACCGGAATTCAGCAAGGTGTAATACAGCCATAAAAGGAATAGCGCCCTTCGATACTTCGGCCACGCTCAGCGCCGCGCTTCGGTCAAGGCGCGAGGACAGATAACCGTTTGTTGAGCGAAGCCGAAACGAATATTATAAATTGACTTAACAGCAACATATAATTTTTTATTGTTTTAAACATATTTACAAGGGGGAAGCATGAATGCAAAAAACATCATTTTCGCGTGCGGTATGGCTTTGGCGGTCATCGGCCTTTCGATCTATTGCAATAAAAGCAGCAATCCGACCGCCCCCGCCGCAAAAGGGCTTATTGGGATCTGGGCGGGCGCAACCAGCAGAACCGGAGGAGGAGGATGTGTAAAAGACTCCTCCGGCAACTGCATGGTTAATGCCTCCGGCGATATCTTGTGGAATTATGATTCGATGGGGGTTGTTTTAACGATAACCAGTACGAAATATTCCATTGTCCGCGGCGATAAGACGTGGGGTTCAAGTGATTATGGCAGGGATTCCGCAAAATCAGTCGGTTCGTGGACGTTAGTTGGAAACAAGGCCATATTTACACCCACGGTTACCCCGACTGTGGATTCATGTTTTTGGAAAGATGAAACCCACCCGTGGACCACCGATGATGGTATTTATCAATCATGCTTACCTCCGGACACTCTTACCATAGACACTACCGGCAATACATGGAATACTCAAATAGTAAATAACAAGTTGACTACATATCAGCCGATCACCTTAGTGAGGCAGCAATAAATAATGGATATTTTTATCGACAGAAATTCTCCGGTGCCTCCGTACCGGCAGCTTAAAGACCGGATCAAGGACATTATTGACGGCGGCGAATACAAGGAAAACCAGAACATCGTTTCAGTCCGCGAAATTTCGCGCGTAACCGGGCTGTCGCTTGCCACGGTGCTGAAAGCCTACAGCGAACTGAAGCAGGAAAAAGTCGTCTACGCGAAGGCCGGGGCCGGCTATTTCGTTTCCAAGCAATCGTCGCTTTCCAACAACGTGTTCGTATTTCTTCCGTCAAGCAGGCTCACCTTTTACACGTATATCCTGGACGGCATGTTCGAGGCGAACAGGAACCATGACCATAATCTTCAGATTTACAGCCTCGACACCGACAAACTCGCCTGGAACGAAAAGACCGTCGAACTGCTGCAGGTTGCGCGACGCGATAAAAACGCCGTCATTTTCATTGAGGAGGCGTTTGGAGACATGCGGCGGGAATGTCTTGCCACGGCGAAAAAAGTCCCCTTTGTAACCATCGAATGGGTCCTGGAAAATTCCATCAGCATCGTCAATGATTACCGGAATGCCGGTTTCCTCATGGTTGAATATCTGGTGACCAAACGCAATGCGCGGTCCATTCTGGTCATGAAAGGAAGGGAAAAACAGTACAACGCGCATGAAAGGATCCTTGGAATGCGCGAAGCGGCCGGGAAGTACAAACTTGTTGACGGCGAAGGCATTGTTTTCATCGACACCGATTTTGACGCCATTTCAGCCTACGAAACCATAAAAAAACAGTACCCCGCTCTTCACAAAAGCGATGGGGTCATTTGCGCCAACGATTACGAGGCAATCGGCGCCATCGGCGCTTTCCTGGAAAAAGGTGTGCTGGCGGGCAAGGACGTCGCGCTTATCGGTTTCGGAAACATGATCGATACGGTAACGTCGTACATTCCTCTCACGACCATGGACCAGCGGTTGAAATTAATCGGCATAAAAGCCATTCAGGCGATAAATAATTTACGCAAGGGAACGTATTCGGGCAAAAAAATCGTTACGGTTCCCGTTAAACTTATTGAACGTAAAACATGATGTAAAGCATGTTGCAAGGACATGAACGTATGAACAAAACCATGAAAGCCGCCTATTTACCGGGTAACGGCACCGTTGTCCTGAAAGACGTCGAAATACCCGAGCTGGGACACGGACAGGTGCTTGTCAAGGTCAAGTCGTCGACCATCTGCGGAAGCGATATCCGCGCCATCTATCGCGAGCACCTTGGCAAAGGCCCCGAAGGATACCAGAATAAAATCGCGGGCCACGAACCGGCAGGCCAAATCGTGAAATGCGGGCCCGGCATGCGCAGGTTTAAAGAAGGCGACCGGGTCGTCGTGTACCATATTTCCGGCTGCGGCCTGTGCAACGATTGCCGCCGGGGCTACATGATAAGCTGCACAAGCCCTTTGCGCGCCGCCTACGGATGGCAGCGCGACGGCGGCATGGCGCCGTATATGCTCGTTGACGAAAAGGATTGCGTATCTCTTCCCGACGCCCTGAGCTATACCGACGGCGCGCAGGTGGCGTGCGGTTTCGGGACCGTATATGAGGCCCTTGAAAAAATTGGCGTCTGCGGAAACGACGCCGTGCTTGTGGTCGGGCTTGGTCCCGTGGGCCTCGCAACCCTCATGCTTGCCAAGGCCATGGGCGCGCAAAAGCTCATCGGCGTCGACGTTACGCACGAGCGCTGCACACTAGCGCTCGACAAAAAACTGGCACACGACATTTTTGTATCCGGTCCCGATACGCTTAAAAATATTCTTGCATTGACCGGCGGCAGCGGGGTCGAGCGCGCCATAGATTGCTCGGGCAATACGCAGGGGCGCCAGCTTGCCATAAAGGCGACCCGCAAATGGGGAAAAATCGCGATGGTCGGCGAAGGGGGGACCGTGGAATTCAATCCGAGCCCGGACATCATTCATGAGCAGAAGACCGTATACGGATCGTGGGTCACGAGCATCTGGCTTATGGAAGAACTCGTTGAACGGCTTGTGCGCTGGAACATACACCCGGAAGATTTGGTAACGCACCGCTTCACGCTCGAAAGCGTGTCTGATGCCTACAAACTCATGAACGAGGGCAAATGCGGCAAGGTCGCGGTCGTGTTCGATGAAGAAATTAAATAACAAAAACTCACACCTCGCCCCTCCGTCCCCTCTCCTTGGCAAGGAGAGGGGAAGACGCAAGGCGGCAGGGGTGAGGTGATAAATAAAATTGGAGAATTTTTAATGGCAAATATTCAAAAAGAGATGGCGTTTGTCCGTGACTCCGAGGGCGTTGATCCGAAAAGCGTTCCAGCGAAAATCCTAAAAAACGGCGCCCGAATGCCGGGCATCGGTCTAGGTACCTTCGGAAATGATTGCTACGACGGCGAAAAAATAGCTGAATCCGTCAAGGACGCGATTTCGCTTGGCTACCGGCATATAGACTGCGCGGCCGTTTACGGGAACGAGGATTGCATCGGCGTTTCCATTCAGGAAATCATGCAGCAGGGCCTGAAGCGCGAGGAATTATGGATAACATCAAAACTCTGGAATGACAAGCATAATGAAAAAGACGTCATTCCTTCCTGTGAAAAGTCACTTAAGGACCTTCGGCTCGATTATCTCGATCTGTATCTAATTCACTGGCCTTTTCCCAATTTCCACGCCAAAGGGGTCGACGTTTCTTCGCGCGACCCGAACGCAAAGCCGTATATTCACGAAAATTATATGAAGACCTGGCGGCAGTTGGAAAAACTGGTGAAGATGGGCCTGGTCAAGAATATCGGCACTTCCAACATGACCATTCCGAAACTTAAACTGCTGCTGCGCGACGCGGAAATAAAACCCGTGACCAACGAATTCGAATCGCACCCGCACTTTCAACAGACGGAACTCTTCAATTTTCTCGTTGATAACGGGATCGCGCCCATCGCATTCAGCCCCATAGGTTCGCCATGCAGGCCCCAGCGCGACCGCACGCCAAACGATACGGTGGACATCGAGGACCCGGTGATCGTATCGATCGCCCGGCGATTAAACGTGCATCCGGCGGTGGTCTGCGTGATGTGGGCCGTTACGCGCGGCCAGGCGCCGATCCCTCTTTCCGTGAACCGCGGCAAGTATCTGGCCAATTTAAAGGCCGCGGCGTCCCCGCGCCTGACCCCCGACGACATGCGGGCCATCGCGGCAATCGATAAGAACTGCCGCCTTGTTAAGGGCCAGGTGTTTTTGTGGAAACCGGGTCAAAGCTGGGAAGCGCTGTGGGACCTTGATGGCGTCATTACGCCTCCGTAATCATCACAATTTGGAAAGGATATGTCATGAAATTTTCCCAAATGTTCAAAAGTGAGACCGGCAAGAGTTACGCGTTTACGTTCGCGCTTGTCTGCACGCTGTTTTTTTTGTGGGCGCTGTGCAATGGAATGATCGACGTGCTCAACAAGCATTTCCAGAATTCGCTGCACATTTCCAAGGCGCAATCGGCGATGGTTCAATTCTCGAATTACATAGGCTATTTCTTAATGGCGCTGCCCGCGGGAATCATGGCAAAGCGTTTCGGCTACAAAGCGGTCATTATTATCGGACTTTTTTTAATCGCCGCCGGGGCCTTCTGGTTTATTCCGGCCACCGGGATAAACACTTTTGCCGCGTTTCTTTTTGGGCTTTTTGTAATCGCCACGGGTATGACGTGCCTGGAAACCGTGGCCAATCCTTATACCACCTTGCTTGGACCGCCTGAAATGGGCGCCGCCCGTATCAACCTGGCCCAATCCTGCAACGGTCTGGGCTGGATCTTCGGCCCGTTTATCGGCGGGCAAATGATCCTTTCCGCGACCTCGAAAGTAAATACTAACAACTCCACTTTATACATGCCCTACCTGATTATCGGCGGCGTCGTGGTTTTGATCGCGCTTGCGTTTATTTTCTCAAAAGTCCCCGAAATAAAGGCCGAGGAAGAAACCCAGGTCAAGGATTCTTCGGGCAACGTCCAGGTGAAATCAATATGGAAACGCAAGCACTTTACCCTGGCAATCCTTGCGCAGGGATTGTATGTCGCGGGCCAAACCGGTATTTTCAGCTTTTTCATCAATTATTTCGTTGAGAATTCGGGAATTCCCGACCGGGCGGCGTCGCAGTGGCTTGCCTTCGGCGGCTTCGGCCTGTTCTTCCTGGGACGGTTTTCCGGCAGCATGATTTTTGGCGTCATGAAGGCGCATAAAGCCCTGGCCCTCTATTCATTCATATGCGTTTTTCTGATGTTCATGGTCATCGTCATCCATGGGAAAATCGCGGCGGGCGCCCTGTTGCTGTGCTTTTTCTTTTTGTCCATTATGTTCCCGACGATCTTTTCGCTCGGTATTAAGGGACTCGGCGAACAGACGAAAAGGGCGTCGTCGTTTATCGTCATGTCTATCGTCGGCGGGGCCTTTATTCCGATGCTCATGGGCTGGATAGCCGACAAAGCGTCCATGCGGGTCGGCTTCATCGTCCCGTTGGTCTGTTTCGCCGTTGTCGGGACATACGCGGCATCGTGGCAAAAACTTGAAAAAAGCGACGCGGTCGTTTGATTTTAACAATTGAAAGGATTTACAAATGTTAAACGGAATACCGTCGATTCTCTCTCCCGAACTCCTGAAAAT
>JBAVGL010000449.1:0-2324 GCA_049684795.1 Chitinivibrionales bacterium
CACTCGATCTACTGGAAAAAAATGAAGAGGCCAGGGCGCTTCTAAAGGAGCAACTCGATCTTGTTTTGGTGGACGAGTTCCAGGACACGAGCCCTGTGCAGCTCGCCCTTTTCCTGCGTCTTGCGGAACTGGCAAAAGAATCGGTTTGGGTAGGCGACCCGAAGCAGGCCATTTACGGTTTTCGAGGGACCGATCCCGAACTCATGATCGAGGCTGTTCGTGCGCTTGTGCCTGACGGGAAAAAATTGGCCACCGAGCGCCTTTCCACCTCATTCCGGTCGGCCGCGCCGCTTGTTGAATTTGTAAATACTACGTTCAAGAACGCATTTGCTTCTCAGGGAATCCAGCCCGATGAAGTTCCGCTTGTGCCGAATAGAAAAGACAAGATCCCTTATCCACGTCTTGAAAGCTGGGTCATAACGGATGCTGCAAAAAAGGATTCTGAGGCCTCGGCAATCGCCGCCCGTATTCGAACAATGCTCGCCTCGCCAAAGCGATACATGGTGCTTCGTAAAGACGCAACCGAACCAACACCCCTTGCCGCCGCCGATATCGCGGTGCTATGCAGGACCAATCCCGACTGCGACCTGGTGGCAGCCGCGTTGGAGGCCCAAGGGATTTCAGCGGAGCGGGCCGGCTCTGGAGTGCTTGCGACGCCGGAGATGCAACTCGTGCTTTCGTACCTGCGCCTCATGGCCGCTCCCGAAGACACGCTTGCCGCTGCCAAACTTTCGTATCTTGATGAGGTGTTCTGCAAAAATGGCGACCCGGCTATGTGGCTCGAAAATCGGCTCGACGAGCGCGAATTGCAGAAAAAAATGGAAAAAGGTCAGGACGGGAAATACGGCGGTTGGCATGGCAATGCGCTTGTTGACAAGGCACGGAAAGCCTCCGCGGACCGTTCGCGTATGACGCCTTATGGTGCGCTTCTCCATGCAATGGAAATGACCTCGGTCCGGCGCGTTTCTGCGCGAAACAATGGGCCTGCGCGAGCGCAGGCGGACCTTGACCGGATTATCAGGTTTGCAAAGGAGTATGAGGAGAGCGCGCTCCATTCGGGGGATTCCCTTACCGTGGCCGGCTTGCTCGCGTGGTTCGATCAGCTTGCCAAGGATGAGGCGGATACCACGGGGATGAGCGGAACCGACGCGGTCACCGTATCAACGTACCACGGAGCAAAAGGGCTGGAATGGCCGTTTGTGGTGCTGTGGAGTCTCAATAACGGTCCATGGCCGCGCTTTTTTGACGTGTCGGCATTCACGACAGCCCCTTTCAACGCGCAGTCACCGCTTGCTGATCGGGGTATACGGTTTATTCCAAACCCATACGGAAAAGGCGATTCACCCAGTACTTTTTATACATCCCTGGCAGGTACCGATGCTTTCCAAAAATCAGAAGCAAGCGATGATCAGGAGATGGTGCGTCTCCTGTATGTAATCATGACCAGGCCGCGCGATTATCTCGCATTTGCGGCAAAGCCTGGGAAACTCGCAGCACTGGAACAGCTTTCCGGTCTCATTGTCCCACAGGCCCTGTCAGGTGACCTTAAAGAATGGAATATCGTGCAGATAACTCCGGACGATACCAAAACCGCAGCGCCGGAAAAATCAGTTTGGTATGCCTATGCAGATACGAAAACAGAACACAAACCTGCCGAGATTCAGCCTTCTGCCCTTGAGTTGTCGGAGAATGTTGATCCAGCGACGTTGGTTAAAGGGCAGGAAGATTTCTGTGAAAGAATAAAAACAACCGGCGACTATGAGCTCGACGTTTTCGGCACGGCCGTTCACCGTTATCTGGCCATTGACACGTCAAAGTGCGGTATAGAGGACAAAAAAATGCTGGCATGGCGTCTGCTGAAAGGCTATAACCAGGAAAAAACAGCCCTGCCCGAAGATGTAGTCCGTACCGGTGACGCACTCGTCAATTGGATCAACAAAAAATGGCCCGGATGCACCCTGCACCATGAATGGCCTATTGCGCTTGAAAGAGACGGGGGTGTTATAGAAGGTTTTTCCGACCTTATTGTCGAATTCGCAGACAGCTTTGTAATCATCGATTACAAGACCTTTCCGGGATCGCACAAACAGATTGCAGAGCGGGCAGGGAAGTATGCGCCTCAGCTTGGCGCATACGCCGAGGCTGTGGAAAAAGCCTCGAATAAAAAATGTGTAGGAATGTTCGTGTGCTTTGCGGTGGGAGGGGTGATGGTGGAAGTCAAGAGGTGAGGGATGCAGTTGTTATAGACGAAAAGAAAATACATAGGATTATATTGCTATTGTAAAGAACCTGAAAGGGTTGTAAAATAAAAACTGAATAGTTTC
>JBAVGL010000450.1:0-5969 GCA_049684795.1 Chitinivibrionales bacterium
ATCAACAGGTTCGTTGTTTTTTATATCAGGCTCTCCCTTTGAATCAACGGGGCCATTGTTTTTGGCATCTTCCATCCCGGTTTCGTCGGCCTTTTCCGGTACCCCGCTCAGCGTCTGAATCTGCGACTGTGCGTTATCTTCCCTGTCCCAGTTTTCGCTTTCTTCTTCCGCTCCAAAGTTCTCTTTTCTTTCAATTATGGGCGGTCCGGGGAGCCTGTCACGGATTTCTTTCAGCAGCCGGATAATAATGTCGTTCTGCTTGATCGTCCGCTCGGAAGTATTAAGCGCTTCCCGCCTGAAACGGTCAACACGCCTTCGGGGATGCATTTGACCGCCGCCGTTATATCCCGATTGCGGACTGTAATTGAAGCTGGCGCTCGGACTGTAATTCGGGTTTTTTGAGGGATATTTCCCTGCCATTGGTTTTCTCATCCCCGGGTTTTGCATGTTCATCCGCTGGGAATCATCATTGTTCATGAATTATAACTCCTTTCATCAACTACAGACTGATTTAAAAAAAGAAAAAACGGGTTTGAAAACACTTTTTTTGAAACCGGCAATAAAAACTTAACTATAGACTACCTGCGCAAAAATCCCCGCGGGACAATTTTTCAAGAAAATTTCCGGTCGGGCTTTACGAGAGTCATTCTTAAATTTGGAGATTCCGTATGGTTTGAAGAATTGTATGGATTAAATTATACAACAAATAAAAATAAAATACTACAACATTTTAAAAAATCCTTTAATTCTTTTTTTTGCGTCTTCAAGCGGCCGCTGCCGCATGTCCACTTCACCGCCCTTTACCTGGTGCCTGAACCAGGTGATCTGGCGCTTTGCGTAATTCCTGGTATTCCGCTTGATTTTTTCAATCGCCTCCGCAAAATCGATCTCGTTGTTCTCCACGGCGAACAGCTCCCTGTATCCCACGCATTGCATTCCAGGCGCCGAGCCGTCATAGCCTTTTTCGCGCAGGCGGGAAAATTCCTCCCCCAGCCCGTTCTTTACCATAATGTCAACACGCCGGTTGATCCTTTGATACAGCTGCTGCCGGGGCATCGCGCAAATCATGGTAAAAAATTCAATGTCAACGGGCGGCCGGGCCTGTTTTTTCAGCTCCGAAAGCGTCAGTCCCGTGGCGCGATAGACTTCCAGGGCGCGTATGTTCCTTTTAATATTTGAGGGATGGCTCCCGGCGGCCGCGCAAGGGTCTATACGCGCCAATTCATCGAACACGCTCTGGTTTCCAAGCCTTCGGGCCTGTTCCCGGTATTTCTCCCGTATCTCCGGATACGCCCCGACTTCGGGCCCAAGCCCGTTGCATAAACTTTTGAAATACAGCCCGCTCCCTCCGCATATAAGCATGCGCTTTCCCGCTTCGGCCCGCCGCCTTATAATCATGGCCGCATCCCGGCTGAACCGGAAACAGGAAAATTCCATGTCAGGGTCCGCGATATCGATCATCCAGTGCCTGACCAGTCTTCGCTGGTCGGCGGTCGGTTTCGCGGTCCCGACGTCCATGAGCCGGTAAATCTGGCGTGAATCGCAGGAGACTATTTCCATGTCAAGGTCGGACGCGAGCTTAAGGGCCAGGTCGGTTTTTCCGGCCGCCGTGGGCCCAAGAAGCACGGGGACCCTGATTTTGTCGGTTGTCAATTTGTTTCCTTATCACCTTTCCGGCTCTGCCGGCCCGGGGATTTTATTATATTGTATTCGTTTAGGGTTCCCTGAGCGGTTCAATGTCATAAATCTGTTTTTTTTAACAAGGAGACCGCTTATATCTTCCCGGCAGCCTTCAAACCGGCAACGGACCGGCATTACAATCACGGTCATCGTATTCGTCGTTGCGCTCGCGTGCTTTATGACGCTGCTTGCATGGCGCCATGGTCGCGGCGTACATTTCCCGATCGCTAAGATTATTTCTTCCGTCCTGTCGCCGGGCGCAAAGGACCCTTCTAAAAATAATACAAATCAAAAATCCCCGCCCATTATTGCCGCGCTGTATGCCGCTCTGTGCGACCTTGAGGTCCGTCCGTCCGATATTTCGCGGGTAAAAACTTCGGACTCCCTGATCGCGATAACGGCCCGCGTTTCGAGGGGACGTCCGCTCGAATGGATCGTCTGGAATATCTCCACGGCGGCAAAGGGTACAACATACCGCCTTTCCGACTGCGTATACGATGACAAAAAGCAGACGCTTGCCTGTACGTTTGAATCCGACCGTAAAAAGGCGCCCCGCATAGATCTCACCATTTTCCAAAGCGACAAATATTTCAGCTTCACGGCAAAAATGGCGCTCGTCGGCGAAATCGCCGCCGACACGTCGTATCAAACGATCGTCGCCTTTTTGTCGCTCCCCGAACAGGTCTCGGTTTCATTAGTGTCTGTCAAGAAGCAATCGGCGCTTGTCGCGCAGCTCGCGGACCAATACCACAAGGAAGTCATTATCCGCCTGCCGCTTGAACCGGCGGGGAAAATACCGTCGGATTTTACCGGCCCGGTCATCATGGTCCATTATACAAAAGAGGCGATCCAGACAATCATCGAGGAGGCAACGGCGAAAGTCCCGAATTTTTCCGGCTTCAACAATCTCTGGGGTTCCCGCGCGCTCGAAGATTCGCGCATAATGGGTATTGTCTGCGATGAAATCAAGAAGGCGCACGGATATTTTATTGAAACCAGGGTGACTAAAAATTCGGTCGCGCCGACCCTATGCGAAAATATCGGCGTGCCCGCGAAAGAAATCGACGCGGTAGTAAATGATAAATCAAAACAGGCGGACATTGAGAAGCAACTCCGGAATTACGCGGCGGCGGCGCAGGCAAACGGCGCAATCATAGTGGCGGCCCCGATAAACGCCGCGCTTGTCGAGGCGCTGAAGGCGTCGGTTCCCATGCTCAAGCGAAACGGCGTCAGGCTCGTCCCCGTTTCGGAAATAGCCCTACATAAGGAATCATAATATTATTTTGTAGGCAGGCGGCAGGCTCAGTGAGCAGTAAGAAAGGACTTACCATGGCGACCCTGGGTGTAAACATCGACCATATCGCGACGCTGCGCCAGGCGCGGGGCGGAAAAGACCCCGATCCGGTCCATGCCGCGACCATTGCCGAATTGGCCGGAGCGCACGGCATTACCGCCCACTTGCGTGAAGACAAACGCCATATTCAGGACCGCGATATTTATCTGCTCAAACAAACCGTCGCAACGCGTCTCAACCTTGAAATGGCGGCCACCCCCGACATCATCCGGATCGCGCTCGACGTGCTTCCGGCGATGGTCACCCTGGTCCCAGAAAATCGTGAAGAGCGCACGACGGAAGGCGGGCTGGGCGTCGCGATCAAGGAACGTGAACTCACGAAAGTCGTGGATACGTTCCACGACGGCAACATTCTGGTGAGCCTGTTCATCGATCCGGACATGCACGAAATAAAAGCGGCCAAACGGACCGGCGCGGACGCCATAGAGTTCCATACGGGTTTTTACGCGAACGCCCTCGGAAAAGCCCGCTTTGACGAACTGGAAAAGCTCCGCGATTGCGTGTATGCGGCCCGAAAAATGGACATTCACGTGAACGCCGGCCACGGCCTTAATTACCAGAATGTGGCGGCCATCGCAAAAATAGCCGGCATGGAAGAACTTAACATCGGGCACAGTATCGTGTCGCGCGCCGCGCTTGTGGGGTTGGACGGGGCCGTGCGCGAGATGCTGAAGCTGATTGTCTGAACACGTGTTCTATTTCGCACGTTTCATCTCTTCCATGGTTTTCTTCAGCGCCGCGATTTCATCCTTGACTTTCCGGATTTCCTGGTCGATATCGTCACTCTTGAATTGCAGTTTCTGGATGCTTAACCTTTCTTTTTTTATTTCAAGCCCGACATTCCTTGCCTTTTCCTGATAGTCCGTTATGGCCTTGAGCAGTTCCCCCCTGTTTTTAAATTCATGATCATAGCTCCGCTCAACCGGCGCCGCGTTATCATGCTTTGCAAAAAGCGGCGATGCGCCCTTTTCTCCGGCTTTTTCAGACGGCGCCGGACCCGCCCCTTCTTTTTGCGCGGCATGGGCCATGCCGGTGTCCTTCTGGGCATATTTTCCGGATTGAACAAAATGCTGGGTTGTGTCTATGAGCAGCGAAAAGACCATGGCGACCCCTCTGGACAATGAGTCCGTTGAAATAACGTGGAGAGCAACTTCATTGTCGCCGCCCGTGAAAAGTTTCGAAATGCCGGCTATGCTGTCGCGTTTGTCCGGCTGGCGCTTGCCGGTAGTGTCGGAAGCGGTGAGCGTTCCGTTCACATACAACCAGTACTTGCCTTCGAGCGCGAAGTGAATGGCCGCGTCACGCGGCACGCCGTTAAAAAACAAGCGCTCCCTCAAGTACACAGTGCCCGCGTTGCCGCTGTCCTGCCAGACGTACAGAGGATTGCCGAAGGGAAACACGGCGGGTTTCGTGGGAGGAACTTCCCCGGCATTTTTCCATCCTTCATCGGCCGTTTCCTTCAAATTCCAGCGGGCGACGCTGTCGGATCGCGCCTTCCAATCCCTGCCTGTGGCCAGGACGACGCGTTTATAGAAATTCTTTCCCCAGGTGTCGGGGCTCAGGCGCGCCAGCGCCTGCATGATTTTACTATTATATTCATCGTTCGCGATGTTTTCCTTTTTGCACATTCGCAGCGCTTCTTCGTAACTTGCAATGGCTTTGTCCTGCAGTTCGTAAACGATGTCTTCGAGTTGGAACAGCAGTTCTTCCTTGTCGGCGGCCTTCATGTCTTTTGGAATTTCCGGTTCGCGCAGCATTTTTTCGGAAAGTTTATCGTATTCGTTGCCCAGTAAAAAGTTTATCCGGGTGCAT
The DNA here is from genome assembly GCA_049684795.1 of Chitinivibrionales bacterium. Classification (GTDB taxonomy): domain Bacteria; phylum Fibrobacterota; class Chitinivibrionia; order Chitinivibrionales; family FEN-1185; genus JBAVGL01. Next base: position 4,847 of record JBAVGL010000450.1, read on the forward strand.
TCATCAATGCATTTCCTGCTGTTTTCACCGACCAGTTTCAAAGAGTCAAGCTGCCGGTAGGCCCATAAAAAATATTGTCTGGCCTGAATTTTCATCGGTTCTATCGTTTCAAGGAGCTGCTTCTGGTATTGATAGAAATACAGCGGTTTGTTTTTAATTTCCTGCGGAACGGGCGCGTTCTGCATCGCCAGGCCCCCGTCAACCATATAGCCGCCCGCGACCGTGAAATTGCGCGCGAGACCGACCTTTGTCTTGTATACCCACGTTTTCTGTTCGGTATTGAGCGAATCGAACCCCGCCGACAGTTCTATTGCCTTTTTGTAAGGAACAAAAGATTTCTGCAGCAGGTTCGAGGCCGTCAGGGCGATATCCTTTTCCAATACCGCCAGCTTGATCGGGTCCAGTTTCGGCCGTTCCTGGTTTTTCCACGTTTCGGCGAAATCCTCGTACATCTGCCCGATCCAATACGCCGATTCAAACATCTTTTCGCTCTGGTACTGGATGACATGTTCGAAGGCCTTCGTCGCCTCCAGGAGCAGGGCGCTCTTTTCCTTCTGGCTGGCCTTGAACCTGGCGTCGGGAAGAACGAACTTGATCGCGGCGAAATCCTCCCGTTTCATTTTCGCGAGAGCGAACGCCGCCTCGGCGGCGAAATAGCCGTTTCCCGGGGAGCCGGCCGCCACAAGCCTGATATGCTGTTGTTCGGCCTGGCTGAAGTTTATGGCGGCGTTATCCCTGTCCTGCCTGTCAAGAAATGACTTCCCGATCATGAACAACGCCTCGACTGTTTTGGGGCTTTGGGGGTATTGGCGGATAAAATTTCTGTAGACGGTCACCGCCTTCCCGTAAAGGTTCGCCTTTGCGTAATACTGGGCGGTGCGCAGAAGCATCGCCTCGACGTCTTTCTCGCCGGGGAACATCCGCGTATACCGCTCATTGGCTTCCGCCACTTTGTCAAGGTTCCCCGTTTTTTCATAGCACAGGCCCAAATTGAACATCGCGTCTTTTGTCTTGTCGGACTCTGGATAGTTCGACGTCAGCAATTCGTACGCCTCCGCGGCCTTGTCGTATTTATTGGCTTTTTCATAATCCAGCGCCGCGTTAAACAGCGCGTTGGGCGCCA
>JBAVGL010000451.1:0-5063 GCA_049684795.1 Chitinivibrionales bacterium
AACCATGCCCGATGTAATGGAGCTTATTGAAAGAATATCCATCAGAATCAACACGTTTGAAGAATTGGCCCCTGCCCTCGAAAGGCTATTTAAGAACGGAGATGAACGTTCGGCGCAAAGAAAGGAAGCGGTAAAAATCACCCTTGGAAAACCTGACGGCAAGGCCGGTATGCGGGCGGCTGAAGAAATCATCAAGCTGTTGCCCGAACTTCGTCCGGCGCAACCTGCCTAGCAAAAACGCTGGCAACGCAATTATGGTCACCAATATGTCAAGTATAGAGCGGGAATTATATTTAAGGAGATCTCTAAAAATTAGCGGACCGTTCGCAGAACAGCCCTCAATAAATGCCAATATGCCGCGAAAACTTGTCATAATGCCTAATTGGATCGGCGATTGTGCGCTTGCCCTTTCGGTGGTCCATCATAAGGCCTCGGCCGAGGACACCGACCTGACCCTTCTGGTCCCGCCGCCGCTTTTAGCCCTCTGCGGCATGCTGAGCAGCCTTGCCCTTATCCCGTATAAACGGAAAACCTTCGCGGAACTTCGCGCAACGTTTTACACGGTTAAAACCGGGAAATTTTCCACCGTTTACGTGCTGCCGCACTCGTTTTCCTCCGCGTGGTTCGCCTATCGGACAGGGATCCGGAAGCGTCGCGGAGTGTCAAGGGAATTACGGGAGATCTTTTTTAATGACGCTTTGCCGCGGTCGTTGAGAAGCAATACACAGCACATTACCTATGAATATGCAATGGCGCTCGAGACAGATTACAGCCCCCCTGAATACTGGCGGGGAGCGGCAATCGACAAATCACCGCTGTCCGTTGATAAGATAATACTTTGCCCGGGGTCCAAATACGGGCCCGCTAAAAAATGGCCCTGGTTCAGGGACCTCGTGGACCACTTGCCCGGGAAAAAAATCATGCTTCTGGGCGACAGCGGGGAAAATGAAACCGGCGAGTCCATCGAGGCCGCGGCACCGGACCGGGTTGAAAATTTGATCGGAAAAACATCATTGACCGAAGCCGCAACCATTATCGCCGGCAGCCGCCTGGTCATCGCCAATGATTCAGGGCTCATGCACATCGCGGGTTTTGTCGGGACCCCGGTAATCGGCATTTTCGGGTCTACCTCGCCGACATGGACCCGGCCGCTGGGGAGAAAAATCCACATAGCAAAAACAAAATGCGATTGCGCCCCGTGCTTTGATAAAAAGTGCCGTTATAAGCACTACAATTGCCTCAAAAGCATTTCCGCTGAGTATGTCGCCTCATTGGCGTATCAATTGCTTAATGAAAAATTACCGCGACGGTAAACGTGTTGTTTATGCCGGCGATGCCGGCGCTACGGATTTTTTTTGCATGAGCGATGTGGCAATGGATTCTTTAAGTTCGCTGGAATATTTGAACAGCGGTACCACGCGTTTGAGCAGAGGGACCACTTCGCCGGTCTTGGGGTTGCGGGCGGGACGCGGTTTACGGATCTTCGTATAAAACGTTCCAAATCCCCTGATTTCAATGTTCTTGCCTGTTTCAAGTATCCGGTTTATGCTTTCAAGGAATTCCTCAACAACAATTTTCGTATCCGCCTGTGTAAGCCCCGTGGATTTTGACACATCAACAATCAAATCATGCTTTGTTGTATTGGACACCGATCCCTCCTTGAAAAAAATGATTGTAACTAAAATATCTAATGAATGGGCGAGAAAGTCAAGTCTTAAATGCTTCCCAGCGACGATGATAAGACCCATCCGCTCACGCCGGTGGGAAGATTTACCAAAGACCATTCGCCCACCTGTTTCCGGACACGGAACTTTGTCCCTTCGTGCACGGTAAACAGGACCTTGTTGCCGTTGGGCTGGTTTTTGGCCTCAACAGAAGAAGAAAGTACAATGGCATAAGGCATTTTTTCATGTGAGTATATTTTTAATCCGGCGGAAATACCAAAACCGGCAAGCACAATGATTAGAATGCTTGACAGATATATGATCCATAACCGAACGTTCGACGAAGCAAAAATACCCAGACTGAAGAATATGCCGAGAATAAGAAGAATAGCAAAAATTACCCACAATTGAGCATTGAGTGAAAACAGGTTGTGAAGACGAACAAGAACAACCTCAATAAATGATCGCTCAGGCATGGGAAGCCTGTCGACTATCGCGGATTGCGCGAATTTGATGTTCGCGATGATGTCGGGATCGTTGGGAGACAGCCGCAGGGCTTTTTCAAAAAACAGCATCGCAAGCCCGATTTTCTTCAGTCTGAAATAGGTGTTTCCAAGATTAAAACAAACCGCGCTGTTGTTTGTTCCCGAGGAAAGGATTTTTTCATAGTAAACCCGGGCGCTGTCATAGTTCTGTTGTTCATACAAAGTATTGGCTTTTTCAAACCAATAATCAACGGGAGCGGCGGATACGACTCCTTGAAAAAAACTGAAAAAAGACAGAACCGAGAATAATTTGAAGGCTCTCATCAGCGCTTTTCCTTTTTAACTTTCTGGAGCTCCTTGATAAATCCTCTGGTTTTTTGAAGCATTGACATCTTGGACGATCCGTCAAGTTGGGCGCCCCCAAACCGATATGTTTCCATGCTTTCCAGAAAGGTGACAAGCTCTCTTGCCAGCGGTTCGCCGGTTCCGTGTTCCATTAGCTCCGCTTTCAAATCAACAAGTACTTTGCCGGTTGCCGAAAACCCGAACTTATGCGAAATGAAACTTTCGAGGCATTCCGATACCTTGCCCAGAAAATCGGAGACCGAGAGTTTCGAAGCCTGTTTTTCCACGGCGGATATTTTCCGCATCGCGCTTCGAACGGCTTTTTGCCTGAGCGCCAGGGTAGCGTCTTTTTCATGCCTGGTCGACTGTATCTTGTAAAGCATCGAAAAAAATGCCATGCAAAAAGGCGCGCCATATAGAAAAATAAACAGCGGGTTTTTATATGGTTCCTCGGTCTGCTTTTTTATTTTTATCCCGGTTTTAATATAGCGGATGTCCTGTCCGACCTGTTTGATTTCCTCCTGGGTCAAATACCTCGATTGCAGCGCTGGCGCTGCTTTCCCCGGAGTGACCGCAAGGTCCAGCTTGGGCGAGAAAAGGGTCTTGAATGTTTTTACGGCGGGGTCGAAATACGACCAGGAAATCTGGGGGAGATGCACCGTGCCTTCCTGGCGGGGGACGATAAGATATTTGTACGTCTTCTGCGTGGAAATTCCGTTTGCGGTAGTATCAATCGTCATATGTTTTTCGGGGGCGAATACCGAGCAATCGGTCAATTGCGGGAGCGTAATGTCGCCGATATTTCCCGGCCGCGTATTGCCGGAGATTGAAAGCGACAGCGTCGCCGCCTCGCCCGAAGGCACTTGCTTGGGATCGATGGACGCGTTCAACTTGAAAGCGCCTACCGCGCCGGAAAAATCGGCCGGCGCCGGCGGGAGCTGCGTCACGTGGACGCTCAGCGCGTTTGACACGACGGACCGGGCGACCTGTTCCACCCCGCCTCCGAAAAATCCGCCGCCAAAAAAATCCTCAAAGGGGTCCATGCGTCTGCGCGCCTGGGGGCGGCGTAAGGTTATATATTCCAGGGAAACCGGCTGAATAGTCATTGTGCCGGGCTTAATAGGAATAATTGCCCATTCAATTTTAAACAGCACCCGAGTTTCACCGTTGACGACTTGCTGAACCTGTTTAATCTGCTTTGTTAAGCGCGTCACCGAAAAATCCGCTCCAAGAGCTTTTTCTATCCGTTCCACGCAGCCGGAAAGTCCCTCATTTGTCAACTGAGCGGAAGTCTGCGGTTTAACTGATACTTGAAGGGACAGCACGGACTGTTCACCGACAAAGAGAATTTTGCTGTTAAGCGCAAGAGAAACCTTCACATCGGATGTCTGCGCTTGCGCCTCTTCTTTTCCAACGCTGATTTGAAAAGGACTTGACGTGCATGTCACCCCATCTACATTGAGCTGAAGAGCGGGAAAAGTAAATGAACCTGTTTTTTTAGGCGCAATGGTGAAATAGAAAAGATACGTCATCGTGACGTTCTGAGTCATTTTTCCGTTGACCACTTCAATGGATGTGGATGACGACTGGTTTTGATTGGATCCCGTCACGTCGAAATCGGCGGTGGAATGGAGCTGGGGCGCGGAGATTGAGCCGGGTTTTTTAGCGCATACCAGTTGGGCGGTAATGGTTATCTGCTCGCCGATGGTGGCGTTTGTTTTATCGGCGGTTGCCGAAAAATTTATCTCCTGGGCATACGATGCCGCGATAAAAATTGAAAGGAGAATAAATGGTTTTAACACATTCATAATATTTTTAGATAGGGGCGCGGCCTGCCTGCGCGAAGCCGCTACGGCAAAGGCAGGCATGCCGCGCCCCTGCCATTTTACCAGTCCTTTTCGCCTTTTCTTTCCCCGATCGCTCCGGCTTTTTCGGGCTTTTTATTTAAATCATGCTCATCGTCTGAATAAAGTTCAATAAGCTTTTTGGCCTCATCTTTTTTCATGTCTTCCTGTTTCCGCTGCTGCGGCGTTGGTTCGGGTTTCTGCTGATCCTGTTTGTTTTTGTCGTTCTGCGCTTCCTGCTGTTGCCGGTCCTGTTTGTTTTTATCCTGCTGTTGTTTATTGTCCTTGTTTTGTCGGTCTTTATTCTGCTGGTCTTTGTTTTTCTGGTCTTGATTGTTCTGGTCGTTCTTTTTCTGGTCCTGCTTTTGTTGATTGTTCTGGTCCTGTTTTTTGTCGTTTTTATTCTTATCCTTCTGGTTTTTTTGTGGCTGGTTCTGCATCTGCTTCATTTTCGCGTTTGCCAACTGCAAGTTCCACTTCGTGTCCTTGTCATGGGGCCGCAGGTCCAGCGATTTAATATAGCTTTCAAGGGCCGCCTTATATTTTTCGGAAGCACCCTGGTTTTGCTGGGCGGCAAGCTGCTCGCCCTGCATGTAGTGCACGTTGCCGAGGTTATAATATAAATCCGCGAGGGCCCTTTTGTCCTTCAGGCCCTCGGCGGCATTGTTGAATGATTCTTCTGCCTTGTCTAAATCGCCTGTTTGAAAGAGGGCTGAACCTTTGTT
>JBAVGL010000452.1:0-9399 GCA_049684795.1 Chitinivibrionales bacterium
GCTATGGACCGCATCAGTATATTTTTATGGCTGATTGGACTGGAAGGACGCTACGATGGTACGATTGCCCGAGCACGGAAAGTTCCTGGGATTTTCCCCAATGGTCTTCTGTTCCGCAATTTGCCGTAACCGTGTCACGCGATAAGGGTGATAATGCCCGTTCAATTTGGTTCATTAATTTAAAAGACTCGCTTTATTTAGATGTTGTAAATGGAACTGAACTTCATTATCCGGCCCTCTGGATGCCGCCTTCCATGGGCCTTTCAATTGATTCTTTAAATCTTGACAGCCTTGGCAATTACAATACTCCCTTCCTTCAGCCTACGCAAAATGAATTTTGCGTACGAATGAGAGGATTTTGGAATAAACATGATTCCATGCGAGTAGTGTTTTTGGGCACTTCGCATGCAATGTTTTCCGTTGACCCTCGCTTCTTTACGACAACAAACGGATTGGTGTGCAATATGGCCACTGAAACCGGATCTATTTGGAAATCGATAGAAGTCATAAAAGGTTATATCCTCAACCATTGTCCTTCGGTTAAATTAATTGGATTTGAGGTGATTCCGGGATTGGTACATGTTCTTCGTGCCGGAGCTGATCAGGGTATTTTAGGGAGCAAAGGGTTCATGTATGATAAAGACCATCACTTTTGGGCACAGGGAGAACCAGCGGGATTTTTGGGGATCATCAACGCAACTCCCCTTCCGGCAATTTCTAATTTAGTCGATACGTTGGGCCTGTTAGCTGTGCCCACAAATGGGTGGGGCGGTCCAAATCCAGACCTGCAGTTTGCCTATACAGGTGATACGAATGATGTAAATCTTTTAAGCAACCTGTCGACATTAGATTCGCTTGCTCAAAATCTTACGGTTTTAGGCATAAACGTCCTTTTCTTTATTACACCAGAAAGCCCTTATTACAAAGACCTTGGATATTTTGGCAGGTATGGTCCTGACATGACGACCGGCTACTGGATTGTAAACCATTTTGCCGGGTTGTCCCAGAAAAATCCTCTGATATATCTTTACGATGCGCATAAGGCCGGGTATCATGATTATAGAGATGATGATGCAACGGACCAGGACCACTTGTCTGAAAATGGGGCGCAAAAATTCAGCACGCGGGTCGATTCGCTCGTCCACGCAATAATTGATAAGTAAATCAGTTTTTCACTTATTTCCTTGAAGAAAAAAGGGATTTGCCATTTTCTAAAAAACTTCCCCATTAGTTTTTGGGAACCCTTTTTTCGAAAAACATAATTCCTGAAAATTGCAATAGGTGCAGGCGCTTTTTGACGGAGATAGCGCGAAGGCCTCGATGGGCAGAGGAATGTTCTGATCAACGTCGGCGCAGAAAGCGTACATTTCTTCGGTTTGCCGTTTGACCTTATCGAAAAACAGGGAGACATCTTCTTTTAAATCCAATTCAAATTCTTCAAATTCAGGGTAAAGATAAACGATTTTCGGGAAGATATCCTTCCAGGGCACGTTAAAATTATTATGGGTCGCGGCCGCGTAACCGATAAGCTGATTTGAATGCTTATATCGGTCTTTGTTTCCCGTTTTCCAATCCAATATGTGGAATTCATCGCCAACCGGAAATAAAAAATCCATTTTACAATATGCTTTCAGGCCATTCAGGCGCGTTTCACCGAAACCGGGCGGTTCAATCAACCAATTTTCCTTATTGGTAATGGCCTTCATGAAGATCCAGCTGAAGCACGGACTTTTAATGAAATTATCCAGGCACTTCGATATTTTTGCGAAAGCATCGTCAAATGATGGCGCTTCAAGCGACTCGTAGTAATCCTCGATGAAAGTTTTTGACGAGAAATAATCCGTTGCTTTTTGCCGGGCAAAGCCGATAAATCTTCTTTCGTCAATGTCACTGTCGCTTTTTTGGAGCCGCCGCAGAAAGGCTTCCAGCACGTCATGGACGACATTGCCGATTTCCAGAGGGAACGAGGTCAGGCTTTTCAATTGTTGGACCTTATATGAGGGGACATTTCGGACAGATTTGGAATAGTAAGCGTAAAAATACTGTCTTTTGCATTTGTCGAATACCTCATAGCGGGAGATCGACCAGCCGAGAATGGGAGAAAACGAGTAAGTTTGATACGTAAGTGCCATGATGAGTTATAAACGGCCGGAAATCGATCGGCTGTATTCTTTGAGGATCCTGACAAAACGATACAAGGAACTGATCGTGCGGGCGGACATCCTGTGCCAATTCGCGTTATTGACACTATCGCCCAGGGAAGCGGTTTTGCGGATTTTTTTTGCCAGATCGATAAGCGCCTCCGCCTGGCGTGGGGAAATATTCAGCACGATTCTACCCGACGTTTTTTCGGTAAAACCCCCGTAAATTTCAGCAAAATCGGAGATTTCCCGCGTTATGGGAATGTTGCCGAAAATGTCAATTTCAAAACGGCTGTTTTTTTTAACCGTGACGAATATGTTGCAGAACTCGGACAAATTGTCATCGTCGTCCTGATCGTCGATCTGGATTGGAAAATCTTTCCGTATTTTTCCAGGGAGAATATCCCTGTTGGCCGCATAAGCGTCCAAAAGATACTGCCTGAGCAAATACGACATTGAGCGGCCCCTGCTTTTCATTTCCGTTTGCTTCATTAAGATACAATGGGATTTTCCCAAAGCCAAGAGACAAGTAAGAATGGTCCTAAAAAACGGTTTTAGTGCCTGACGGCAAAAAATGGCGGGTTTAAAATACAAGCGCCATCATTTTTACATTGACTGTAAATGTTCCAACAAATAATATTAATACTGGATATTTTCTAAGCCTGCCAAAGGCGGGTAATGTCCTCAGAGAGCAAAAATGTACGTTTTTAGAAAGGTTTTTTATGACAACAGGTGTTGTTAAATGGTTCAACAGGTCAAAAGGGTATGGTTTCATTACGCCCGATGATGGCTCAAAGGATGTGTTTGTCCATTTTTCCGCGATTAATGCCGAAGGTGTAAAGGACCTTAAAGAGGGTGAAAAAGTGGAATTTGAGATTGTAACGAACCAAAAAGGTCCTAATGCGAAAAACGTGGTTCCACTTTCATAAGCGGGAACATTTTTTCTGTTTAATACGATATACCGCCCAATAAATTCGGGTTAATGCCGCACCACAAAGAGGGGCGCGGCATTTTTTATACCATGCCTTTATGGTGGCTATGCGCTTTTACAACATGGTAAAGGCGCATGGGGAGACCGGGATAAAGTAATGATGTCCGCCCCGTTCCGTTGTATTTGTGGTATGGCCTTGTTGCTGACATGCAGGATTGTCCGGGGCCAGAACGGAGCAGCCCTTTTGGAACAGCAATTTAAGCGGGCTGATTCCGCGCTGTCCGTCCTCCTTGAACGTCCGGAAACCCGCATGAAAGAAATCGCGCCGGTCGAGGACTTGTTCAGGGAGGCTTTGGCCAACCGGCCCGAATTTGCGACCATTCTCAGGACCAATTCAAAAGGCCAGATTGTCAATGTCGCTTCCCGTGACGACTCCGGGTTCGTCGGGAATACCGATGTGTCAAGCAAAGAATGGTATGCCGGTCCTCAAGAATCGAAGCGGCCCTATTATGGCCCGGTTATTCAGGAAAACCGAAGGTCTTTTCTTTTCTGGAGCAAACCCATCCTTATCAGGAATTCAATGGGAATGTCGCGATTCGGCGGTGTCATTGCGGCAAAGGTCAACCTTCCGGTTTGCTTTAAACTTTTTGCCGAGCGGTTTCAGGGGCCGTTTCAAATCTTGTTGAAGGGCAAAGAATTCTATTACCTTTCCTGGGACGAACATGCTTCGTATGAGGAAAAACCGATCCACATTCCCGGAACAAGCGGCCTGACCTGCAGGTTTGTTTCAAATAAAACAAATGAAACAAAAAGTGCGATTTCCGGCCCGGAGCCCGGGCCGGTAAATCCTATTCATAATATTCAAAGCAAAACGCCCTTACCTTTAAAAACGGCGACCGTGCCGGTCGCGCTGAAGAAAAACATAGGACCGGGACTTGCCGGAGCAGCCATGATCGTCGCGGTTTTTATCACCGGCACGATCATGGTGCGCCGTCGAAAAAGAAGGGAAATTCCTGTAGAGAAAACGTTGTCCGTCGTTGTTTCTTCTCAGGGCCTTGCCAAAGAATTAGATGATGCCATACTGCAGTCTTTGCATAATGAGGCGCTGGAGAAAATTCCTACACAGGAAATGAAGGAAAAAGTCCGGGCTGACCTCATGCTGGAATTAAAAAAGGAAGTGGCTGAAAATGAGGCTGACATATTAAGGAATAATGCCAGGGCAGAAATGAAAGAAGACATCCGGATGGGGCTCCAAAAGAATGAGGCGAAGGCCATTCGTGCCGTTGTCGAAAAGGAACTGACAGATTCATGGCGCGAGGAAATACGGGAAAAATACCATGAGACGATCTATAAACAGGAAATCGAAAACCTTAAAAAAATAGTCCAGGAAAAACTGATAGAAAAAGAAATGCCGCTCATGGTGGAATCGTACAGGAAAGAGCTTTCGAAAGAAATCCGGCAGAAGATAAGCGACGCTTTTTCCGGGCAGATTGAAAAAAACGAGCGCGAGGAATTGACAGCTCGGGTAAGGGAACTGGTAAAAGAGGAAGAGGAAACCATCCGGAATCATCTCCGTGAAGAAATGAATGCAAACATCCAGCAGGAACTTAAGCGGCAGGAATATGAAGTTCTGGTTGACAATCAGCGCGACCAGCTTAAAAAACGCATTCGCGACGAAATTGAAGAGAAGGAACTTCCCGCAATTCATGATGAAATTCTCCGCCGGGTCTCCGAAGAAGAGCGCAGACGCATAGATACCCAGGAGCGTCCAGGCATCATCGAGGCCGAGCGAAAACGGCTGCGCGAGCAGGAGGCGCCCGGACTGCGGGAAGAGATCCGCGCCACGCTGCGTGAAGAAGAGCTCGGAGCCATGCACGCAAGCGTTAAAACGGAAATCTACGCTGAAACGGTCCAGGCGCTTCGGGCGGACATCCAGGAGGAGTACAAGGGTGTCATTGACGAAAAACTTGATGAATACAGGAAGGCGGTCGAAAAGCAGGTGCGCGGCGAAATCAAGGGAAAGATAAAGTCTGAATACCATGGCCTTGTGGAATATATCGAACGGCTGTCGCAATCCATTGGAAATGTCGATGCTTTGGACTCGCTCTCACAGACTATAATTCTTTTGCACGACGAGAAAAAAAAATACAAATATTTCAATCTCAATACCGCTCAAACCGAAAGTCTTCTGGAATATCTTAAACGGGTGCAGAACCGTTTTAACATTTTCCTGGATAAACTTGACGAAGCGGTACGGGAAATGGTGCTTAAAATCAACAGTGTCATGAATACACTTGACAATAGCGACTTGGGGTAGGCTTCCCTTCGACTCGACTTCGCTCAGGGAGCGTCAGGAGAAAGAAAAATGTTTAAATCGGGGATAGGGCAGGATTCGCACCGTTTTGAGGAAGAGGGATCGCGTAAGCCGCTTGTAATCGGGGGCGTGCATATTCCCGGTTGTCCCGGGCTTCGGGGAAACAGCGACGCCGACGTCGTGCTTCATGCGCTTACCAACGCCATTTCAGGAATTTCAGGGCGCAATATTCTGGGGAAAATCAGCGACGACATGTGCCTGCGGCAGGGGATTACGGACAGCAGGGCCTATCTTGAGAAAGCAATGGAATCGCTCGGGAATTACCGCATAAGCCACGTGTCCATCGCCATCGAAGGCAGGCGCCCCCGGTTCGAGCCTGTCATCGGGAAGATACAAGAGTCTCTGGCAAACCTGCTCTCCCTGCAATCTTCCGACATAGGAATAACCGCCACGACAGGCGAAGGCCTTACGGCGTTCGGTAGAGGCGAAGGTTTGCAGGCTATCGTGATCGTGTCCGCGGAGTTTCTTGACGGATTTAAATCTTGAAAACTTCCGATTTGTTTTTTGCCATTTTTTCCCAGATCGTTTGCGCCTGGGAAAACCAGAACGAGGGGCTGTGGATTCCTTGGGCGGAATCCCGCATGTTCATGGGTAAAGCTTCCATGTGGCTAACATACTCGGAATGGACCTTAAGGGCTTCCTTTGGCTTTTGAAGAGACAGGGCCGAAACGAGCAAAGTGAAGTACGCTTTTGACAGTTGGCAGGCGTTGTAATTTGTTTTATGACTGATTACCTGGGTCATCCATGTTCTGCAGGTGTTGATGAGGAAGTCCTTTTTGTCGGGCGGAGCATATTTCGAGGCGGCGTAATTGTGGAACCCGATCCAGAATGAAGAGGGAAAGGACTTATTGATTGTCATGGAGCGTACGCACGATTCCGCGAGCAGATACAGGTTATAACAGGCGATCGGCTGTCGAGGATGCGAAAAAAAGTTGTCGCCGATCACAACATCCAGCTCCATCATTTTTTTCCTTGTTTTAGCGGATTTTGAAAGGAGCAGTTTTACGGCATCGCTCAAAGATGAACGAAGGCCCCCCGTTTCCTCGCCGCGCGCGTGAAAATCCTCAACATCAATCGAGCACATGAAGCAATCGGCGCATACGATTGGAAGCAGGCCGAATACGTCCAGCGGAGCAGAGGTTGATTGTAAATAGGCAATGGGAAACGCGCCGCCGCCTTCCCATTTCCAGTCGTAGCGGTTGCTGTCGATGAGATATCCCCGCACGTTTGTCGACCCGCAGACCGGACAGGTGCAGCGGAGCTTTTGCAGGCCGTTCTCCTTGATCGTACAGGCGAGATACGTTTCAAAAAATGTTGAGGAGATCGATTTTTCCAAATCATCGGAACTACCGACGAGCGACAAGATTTTGTCAAGCCTCACATCACACAATATTTTATTTATATCCGGCGAAGGGTTGAGCAGATACAAGCGTCTTTTATTTGATTCCATGCGTTTGTGCAAATTTACAAAAAGCTTTATGGCGCTCGAATCGATAAAATTAACGGCCTTTAAATCAAGGATCAGGTCCTTGCGCGGGTTTACGTTGATGTAATTTGCCAATTCGGGTGAAATAAGGGGAAGACTATTGACTTTGATTTCCCCGTTGAGGTTGAATACATCGTATTTTTCAAAAGCCGTCAGCGAAAGGTCCACGTCAGGTTCCTTGAAGAAAACACACTCAATACTACAATTAGGTTGTACATGAGTCAATAGTCGGCATTACTTTTGTTGAAAACGCCCGTAGGTCTTCGTTTCCTAGATAATAACAAAGCAGAGGAAGATCAGATACAATATGCCGCCAAGCATCAAAATATAGGGGTTCAAATGTTTGAAAATCTTCAGCCACGCAAGGTTGATGGCAGCGCCGGCCAGCGCCAGCGCGGCGGAGACCAGGGTAATGCCCCGTAAATTCCATGGAGTGAAAATCATTCCGAACACAACGGGAAAACAGCTCTGAAAAACCATGGCTCCCGTCAGGTTGCCGATTGCCAGCGTCTCTTTATTACGACCCACCCATAGCACCGAATTGAGTTTTTCGGGCAACTCCGTTGCAATGGGGGTTATGACGAGGGAAAGGATGAGCGGCGCAATACCCAGTGTCATCGAAAGAGATTGTATATATCTGATGAAAAAATGGGCCCCCGCCAGCATTAAAAGCAGCCCGAAAAGCAGTTGCACGGATATCCAGGGGACGTTTTCCGGCAGTTTGAAATAAACCTTCACATAAAGCGGCTCCACGTTTTTCAGGAGGGTTCCCTCGTCGGAAACGATAAGTTTCAAGTAAAAAGAGTATGAAAGCAAAAGCAGGATTGCAATGAGTATTTTCAGCCAGACGATTTCATAAATGAGCGTTGACGCTACTGCGGTTCCGTAGATAATAAGAAAAAAGGTCAAATCTTTGCTGATAATCCCGGCATCGACATTCATGCGCCTTGTGCGTTTGCCAAGCGCCGAGTAAATAAGTACTGCCGCCCCGGTAACAAAAAAAGCAAGCGTCGACAACATGAACGGGGCCCCTGCTATTGCGCCGATGCCCACGTCATGAGCGCTCATGCTTTTTGAAAATAATATCGCCAGTATTGGGATGATTGTTTCGGGAAGGGCGGTGCCGATTGCCGCAAGGATGCTTCCCACGATCCCCTGATGGAGATTATAAGCATCGCCCAGACATTCCACGGCATTGACAAAAACATAACATGAAGCGAGGATTATAAGAAAACTCGCGCAAAGAAATGCTATGGTAACGGTCATTTTCTCTGTCCCGGCCGATATATAAACCCGTCCCGCCGCGCAGCGTAAAAAAATAAATGGCGGGATTATTTATTCCCTTGTTGAGGACAAAAAATACCCACAACCTGTTTATACGGGAAATTGCGGCAGAAATCGGCCAAAAGAATATCGATGTAATGAAACGGGCTTTTGGGTCTGCTGTGCGCTTTGTAAATGCCGTAAGCAATAAAGACCGAAGGGAAAGCATTCTTTACGGTTCCTTGCCTTATTGTCATGCGCACCGGCAATGTAAGGGTGTCTTTTTTAAATGAATAGCGCTGGACAATAAAGGAAAGCTGAGTGGACGATTGCGTCGAATCTTCCACTATTTCGTATAAACCGTACTTTTCGTTCCTTCGGAATTCAACAATCATAGTGCGGTACATTTGTAGAAAGTTTCTTTGAAGGAGTGTTTGATACGGTTTTTCAGAAGGCCATCCCTCAAATTTATCGAGGGAAGAGGAGTCGATAATGGGGTAAATGAAAATCTTTTCGCCCGACAGGGGAACAACGGCCTTTAGGCGTTTTGCTTCCTGCAACGAAGAAACGCAGCCGCCCGCTATAACGCAACACAACAGAACGCAGATAAAAAAACGTTTTTTCATGGCACCGGTAAAATTTTTCAACGAGATCCTTTCGTTTGTGAGTCTTTCAATTAAAAATAATTCCCCAGAAATAAAAAACGGATGCTTAATTAAAGGCATCCGCTTTTATGAATAAAGGAAAACCCAATTGCTCTTTCTGTGGCACTCGAAGACTTTGGGGAAGTTATGAGTGAACAGAAGCACACAAGGGAGGTGCAGAGTTTTTTGGGCACCTTTATAATCTGTATCGGTAGTAATTGAAGAAGACTTTAATTAATTATCAAATTCCTTGGCAATTGTTTCCAGCGATGAGAAATTCTGTCGATATACCTTGAATATTTTTTTTGCATCATCGGTTCTGCCGCAGGCTTTTGCCGAGTCTAGAAGATTAAGGAAATCCTCCTGGGAAGTGGGGTTAAGTTTTATTGCTTCCATAAAAAGGGAAAATGCGTCGGAATAACGCTGCTGATAGAAGGAAATAACCCCAAGACCGGAAAACACTTTTGCTGAAGGGCCTTCTTCATCGTTGATTTTGATGTATTTTTCCATGGCCAGATTCAACTTGCCTTCCTCTAATAAGGCCTCGGCCTCGTCTATCC
>JBAVGL010000453.1:0-1914 GCA_049684795.1 Chitinivibrionales bacterium
CAAAAAATTTTCGCTACGCATCGCCAGCCTTTTCTTTAATAGCTCGGTGGCCAGAGAAAGAGCTTCACCGGTCGAAACGCGACTCTTTAAATACTTATACAATCCCGATACAAACCGCATATACTTCTTCATGATGTCAACTCCGTTAACGACTCTTTTCTTTTAAGTATTTTTTAAACACTCGACAAGTGTACCTGCCAAACCGTCGATATGGTCCGATGTGTGCGCTGCGCTTAAAAACCATACCTCATAGGCCGATGGAGGAAGATAATATCCAGCCTCAAGCATTTTCCAAAAAATAGCGTTATATCGTTTTATGGCTTTCGGAGAAATCCTGTCCGGCCTTCGCGGTTTTTCGCCATTGTCAAAATAGGGCCAGATAATCGATCCTATCCGGACGGCCGTGGCATTTGGCAATCCGCTTTCATTCAACAGCGTTATGAACCGTGCGCCTAGCCGTTCAAGGGCTCCATAAGGCTCATCGTTTTTAAGCACATTGAGGGTCGCAATGCCCGCAGCAAGCGATACAGGGTTACCGCTAAGCGTACCGGCTTGGTAAACCGGTCCTTCCGGGGCAAGAAGGCGCATGACAGCGCGAGAGCCAACCACCGCGCCCACGGGCATCCCGCCACCGATGATCTTGCCAAGAGTTACAATATCCGGCATAATTCCAAGGATCGCGTAATACCCGCCGAAGTGAAGTCGAAATCCGGATATCACCTCGTCGAAGATCAGCATGGCCCCATGCATGTGAGTCAGTTCGCGTAAACGCTCCAAAAATTCCTTGCGCTGCACCAAAAGCCCATTGTTGGCCGGAAGGGGTTCAATGATTGCGGCGGCGATGCTGTCGCCCTGCCTTTCAAACAATCTCTCAAGACCTTCATTGTCGTCAAAATTCGCCACGATCGTTGTTGCCGCGACGGAGTCGGGTATTCCCGCAGAATCGGCGACCCCGGAGGTGGCCAATCCGGACCCTGCCTTGACTAATAATGCGTCCGAGTGTCCATGATACCCGCCCGCGAATTTGACCACCAGGTCCCGCCCGGTTGCTCCGCGCGCAACCCTGAGTGCCGTCATTACCGCCTCGGTCCCCGAATTTACCAGGCGAACCATATCGAACCCCGGACAACCCGAAAGGATAAGCTCGGCGAGGTCCGTTTCCCGTTTGTGACACGCGCCATAGGACAAACCGGCGGACGCGGACTCGCAAACCGCCTCAACCACGCGGGGGTGGGCGTGTCCGAGAATGAGCGGGCCCCATGATTGACAAAAATCAACATACCTGTTCCCGTCCTCGTCCCACACTTCGGCGCCTTTGGCCTTTTTAAAAAATACCGGCGTTCCCCCGACACTTTTAAACGCCCGCACGGGACTGTTGACACCGCCGGGAATCAAAGAACAGGCTTTTGAGAATGAAGCAATAGATTTTTTACTTGAAAACGGCATAGGTCACCTTTTTTTATTAACGGAATGCGCATAGTCGCGCAATTGTTCGGTTGTAAAGTGTAAAATCCTGCCCACGAGGGAACCGGTCAGTTCGGTCACCAATTCCCGCTGTATTCCGTCGATTGCAAGCAATTTTTGTTCGGTTTCCTTTTGCGCGGCGTCTGCGTATCGGCGGATCGAGGCAATAATGGGAATGACGTCGAAGGAATCGAGCGTGCGAACGATATCGGGGACCTTTTCTTCAATGATGTGCATGGCTTTTTCGGTTTCCCTTTTACGCAACTCCATGTTCGAGTTGACCGTGTGCTGCAAATCATCGATATTATACAAATGAACATGTTCGATTTCCATGGCGCCGGGTTCAACGCTGCGAGGCAGCGAAATATCGAAGATAAACAAATCGCGGCCCGTGCGTATTTTCATGATCTCCGAAACCGATTTTTTGTTCATGATGAATCCGTCCGAAAC
>JBAVGL010000454.1:0-4295 GCA_049684795.1 Chitinivibrionales bacterium
AGATAGAAGATGTCCATTTCGCCCAAGCCATCAATTATCTCGAAGCGTATAATCTGGAAATCGGATTACTGATTAATTTCGGAGAGGCAAGTTTAAATTTCAAACGGCTGACCAATAAAAAATACAAGCGTTAAAGTATGGTTGCCAAAGATCCATGTAATTTCATAATCAAGAAAATCATTCAAATCATAAAAATCATAGTTCAGACAATTTTAGGATGAGCCCATGAAAAAAGAACTCATTATTGAACTCTTTCAAAAATTTGAAAATGCCTGCTACATCCTCAACAATATCGAATGCTGGAGCGCACGCGAATTACAGGAGATTTTAGGCTATTCAAAATGGGACAACTTTAAAAATGCAATCGACAAAGCCAAAATAGCCTGTGAAAATGCCGGACTAAAAGTATCCGATCATTTTGCCGATGTCGGGAAAATGATCGAGATCGGCAAAGGCGGCCAGCGCGAGGTGGACGATATTGCTCTAACACGTTATGCCTGCTATCTTGTCGCTCAAAATGGCGACTCTGCTAAAAGCGAGGTTTCTTTTGCTCAGACCTATTTTGCCGTTCAGACACGAAAACAAGAGATAATCGAGCAAAGACTTTTGGATGTAGACCGCATAATTGCACGCGAAAAGCTTACAAAATCGGAAAAGAAATTATCAGGTATTATTTACGAGCGTGGCGTTGATGACAAAGGGTTTGCACTAATCCGCTCAAAAGGAGACCAGGCGCTGTTTGGGGGTTTTTCTACTAACGACATGAAACGCAAACTCATGATACCCGATGGCAGACCTCTCGCTGATTTCTTGCCGACACTCACCATAAAAGCAAAGGATTTTGCGACTGAACTCACTAGCCACAATGTTATTGATAAAAATTTATCAGGCTCAAACCAGATCTCCGGTGAACATGTTGAAAATAATCTTGCTGTCCGAAAAATGCTAATTGAACGGGGCGTAAAACCCGAAGCTTTGCCCCCCGCAGAAGATGTTAAAAAGATTCAGCGTAAATTGGACGGTGACGAAAGAAAACTTCTTAAAGATATGCAGAAGAAAAAGGGAAAGTAACATGGCATTTACTGAACTTAACAGCGTGGAATATTTCATCATCCAAAAGCTTACCGGCATTAATCTGAACCAGGTGCAGCATGGCAAGGTGAGGGAAGAAGCTGTACCATACGGAAAAAATGTAAAGTGGAAATATTTTCAGCCCGAATTGCTTTTCCGTGAGATTACCGATGTTTTTCTTGAAAAGGAATTGAAAGAATCCCTCATTCGCCTCAATCCCGTTATAAAAGCAAATCCCGAACGTGCCGAAGAAGTAATTCACAAACTCCGGGCTATTCTCATTGCGGTTAGCAATGTTTTCTGGTTGCCTTCAAAGAATAACCCTGTTATTCATTATAAGGTCTAAGGACTTGACTTTAGTAAAAGCATTTATTGATATTACTGTATAGGTCAAAGGGACCTTCAATTCCAATCGGGAAACATAAGCAAGACATGTCCATGCGGGAATGGCGGAAAATCTAGCTTGAAAAAATCCGCTGGCGAATTTGAATTTGAGAAAGGGCACAACCTTAGGAATAATGGATGCCATTAAGTGGCACCTAATGCACCATATTTGGCATAAAGGACGATACCGCGCGGGAAATAGTTAGCTTCCATTTTTGGGGCATTCAAGGCAAAATTGGCGCGCTGAAGAAGAAAGAAATTAAAATGACAATAAAATATCTTTTGATAATTTCTACAGTATTTGGCCTAAGTTTTTATTGCTCCTGCTCTACTTTTAACGAAGGAATTGCAGCTCTCAGGACTCCTAGAAATTTTATCGACCTCGGAAATCATATCCAAATTGAAAGTAGTAGTGACGAACAATTTGGTAGAAACATTCAAAATGTTTTACCAGGTTTAATTGATTCCGTCGAAAAGAAAGAGCTGCACAAATTCCTTGAGTTGCCCAGTATTTACGTGTGTAGCACAAATAAATCATTCTGTAAATACTCTGGTGCAAAATTTCCAGGTCCAAGAGCTAAAGTCACCCCAAAAGGCCTATTCGTTTCGCCAAGGCTTAAATGGGCAAAGGATTGGCATGAAATTATTTATCATGAACTCTCCCATGTAATCCTGCTCCAATATTTGGGAATATATAATTACATACAAATCCCCATCTGGTTTAATGAAGGCCTTGCCACCTACATTTCAAATGGTGGCGGTTCAGGAAACATTACAGATAGCGCCGCAACTTTTGAAATTTTAAAAGGAAATCATTTTCATCCGGTTGCAAGCGAAAACATGTTATTCCCGAAGAGTTTTAGCAATGATAATATTCCTCCCTGGATGGAATATCGCCAATCTATGCTATTTGTTAAATTTATGAAAGAAGGCCAAGAAAAGGAGTTCGAAAGCTTTCTCAATGCAGTTTTCAACAGAAAATCCTTTTCTAAATCGATTGGAAACTCTTATCGTATTAACAATTCCGAACTTTGGAATAAATTTCTTGAAAAATTGAAGAGCAACAAAAACTAAAGGCGGGCGCGCCGGAAATGAAGAACGCCCCAAACACAGGCCGCCAACAGCCAAAATATTCCATAGCCGGTTTGGCACCATCGTCGGTGTCATTCTGCAACCGTCATGTCCCAATGCGGCAACTTCGGCATGCGTGGAACGTTGCCGCATTGAATCAATCGGTAAAATGCATCGGAATCCAGTCGTACAGGAAATCTTTTTTATTTTGCTAAATTATCTGAATTGTTTACGAAATATTTATTTCCATTAAAAAGGTATTTCTCTTTTTTATGGACCGGTATGATGTTATTAGTGCTATCCGCCTTTGTTCCCTCGCTATTGATAATCAAATCATACCATTCTTTATTATCCTCGTTAGAAAAAGAATAGGAAGATGACCACGACCAGCACTTGGGAACGCTATCATTACAAATGCCTGAATTATCAGCGGCAGTATTAATTGAAAAAACTTCTTGGAAAGAACTATTAAGATCAAAAAATACCCTGATGCCGGCTTCCGAATATCCCTGCCCGGTAGAGCTCCATTCAAAAATTATCCCATAATGGTTTTTGCCCGCTTGATCGACCTTGGGCAAGGGCGTTGCCATGCCAAAAGAACCGGAATTAACCACATGCGGTTGATAAAACACACTTGCCCATCCGTCGCTCTTATTATAAAAAATAGCAGCCCCTATTGAAGGCGAACAAGGTTGACAATTCAGATTCGGCAATATCGATTCGAGAAATACCACCGCGGAATCTTTTGAATCAGATAAAAATTTGATTAACAACACTCTTGTAAAAGCCGTGTCGGAAGTAGGGGAAAATTTGTTCAGGCCGGACACGTCCAATTCCTTTTGAAGCATTTTTCTATGAATATGCGGTTCTTTACACCGTCCACCATAACCGTCTCCGGAATTTTCATGCAGTTCGCAATCGTTTTGCACGGGATTAATTTTAAAAAGATCGATTAATATGGTTTTGGAATTAAGTTCACTTTTTCCGATAGTATTCGTTTCAATTTCTTTTCCGGAATGCTCCTTTGATTTGCATCCGGCAAGACATAGCAAAATTACCAAAATAGTCAATCGAGACATTTTTAATACCCCTCATGAAAATATTTGATTATCCCAGAAATTGCTTCCCTCGGTTATATTTTGCCCTGACTAATGCTGCAGTTTCGCTTTTTGTGATTTTACCGTCTGAATCTGAATCAAGTCCTGCATTTTGGGTATAAGCTGTAGTGCCTTTCTCAAATAAAACATAATCGTCGGCCTTGCCAACTGCGGCCGGCCACAAAATGGCCATGTAAACATCGTCAAGATTCTTAATCTTGCCCTTGTACGGTGAAAAGTATTTTTCAACATAATCCAATTGTTTTTCGGCGGTCATTTTCTTTAATTCTTCGGTCGTTGTTCCTAAGCCTTTTGCCGTTGAAGGCATAAATTGAATAAGCCCGACAGCCCCGCTTCCAGCCGCATTCTCAATTGTCGCACTGAATGTTTCACCCGTTTCAAAGGCCATTGATGCCATAATAAAATCAGGATCTACACCAAGATTTTTACTAATGCTTATAACTTTATTTTTAAATGCCTCAGAAACATTTTTCCCAAATATTATTTGATTATCTGCCTTCGGCACCACCCCGCCCTTGTCAACCACCATCTTCAAATATTCCTGTGTGGCGGCGCACATATCTCCCTTTTGATAGCCGGTCAGCTTTTGATCAAACTGAGTGGTTTGTCCATTAACTACGAAGGTCGCGTCAGCCGCGGCGCTCTGAAAAT
>JBAVGL010000455.1:0-2368 GCA_049684795.1 Chitinivibrionales bacterium
TCTGGGATAAAGTATTTGCCACCGGTGGAGTTCGAAACTATATTGGCGGATGAGAAACAAAGAAAACAACTCGGTCAGATCAATCTAATAATCTCAGGAAAGTCTCCAACGTAAGGGCGCACTTCAAATCCTTGATAGGTGTACCATTGCCACATTGGCCATATTCATTATCCCCACAAGTCAAAAGCGTGCCATCGGTTTTAAGGATCAGGCTATGATAAAAGCCAGCTGCGATATTCTGCACACTTGTCATTATCTGAACAGGGGTTGACCGATTAGTAGTAGTTCCATCTCCAAGCTGACCATAAACATTGTTTCCACAAGCCCACAAAGTACCATCGGTTTTAAGAATCAAGCTATGGAAAAAACCGGCAGAGATATTTTTTACGCCGGTCATTATTTGATAAGGAATTGATCGGTTAGTTGTAGTTCCATCTCCGAGCTGGCCATTAGTATTGTCTCCACACGCCCATAACGTTCCATTCGTTCCAAGAATTAGGCTTTGGCCCCAAGCCGACATACCTTGCACCCCAGCCATTACTGTTATGGGGACTGGACGATTGATTGTCGTCCCATCCCCAAGTTGGCCAGATTCATTGTCGCCGCAAGCCAACAAAGTTCCATCTGTTTTGAGGATCAAGCTGTGATAATATTCTCCAGCGATGCTTTGTATGCCAGCTATTGTTTGCTCAGGGGTTGAACGATCATTTGTCGTACCATCTCCAAGTTGCCCATCATTATTTTCCCCAGTAGCCCAAAGCGTTCCATCTGTTTTCAGGAATAAGCTATGATTTGAGCCTGCCGCAACACTCTTAAACATTGCATAAAACCTCGCAGTATCGCTAATCACCGCCCCCGCACTGTTGGTTACAGTCACCGTATATTTTCCGCTATCACTGACACCCGGCGAAGCTATTATTAAAGATGCGCCGGTCTGTCCGCTTATTGCAGCCCCATTTTTCTTCCACTGATACGTCGGTTGTGGCACTCCGGTTGCCACAACGGAAAACGTATCCGGCTGGCTCAAATAAAGCGTCTGGCTTTTCGGCTGGGTGGTGATTGTCGGACGCGAGCTAACCAATAATGTAATGATTTTGCTGGTTGCGTTGCCACAACCATTTGATACTGCGCACGTATACGCTCCGGAGTCCGTAAATGCAATCGGCTTAATCGGAAACGAGGACGAATTCGTCCCAACCGTCGTGCTGCCTTTATACCATTGATAGCTCAAAGTTCCCGAAGCAGTAACCGTCAAAGTGACCGTATCTCCGACGATTTTTGAAATAGTAGTATTTGCTGTCGGCGCGGAAATCGTAGGCGGCATTTTTATTAATAGCTGCACGTTTGCGCTTGCTGCGGCCGGGGTGCAACCATTTGAAACCGTACACGAATACTGCCCACTGTCGGAAGCGGCAACGGCAGTAATTGTGTATGTGGCGTTATTAGGCCCGCTCGGAATTGCCGTACCGTTCTTTTTCCATACATACGTAAGCGGGGCAGTGCCAGTTGCCGTGACCGTAAAAGCCACCTGCGTTCCAAGACAAACCGGCATCGTGGAAGGATTGGCCACTATGCCGCTAATTGCCGGAGGGCTATCAACAGTCAAGACCATATTCTGACTTTGAGCGTCGGGACTGATTCCGTTGCTCACGACGCAATAAAAACTTCCCGCGTCCGCGGCCGACAGAGGGGTTATCGTGTAAGTGCTATCGGTGCTTATGCCCGGCGCGGCCGCGGTCCCTTTCATCCATTGATATTTTATCGGTTGCGATCCTGTTGCGGTAACCGAGAATAACGCGGGTATATTGACGCATGTTTCCTTGTTTCCTGAGCTTTTAGTAATTGTCGGTGCATTTCCAAATATTTGCACCAATCTTGTCACGGTGTCCGCAATATTGCCCGCGCTGTCTTTTGCGGCGTAGGTGACCACATATGACCCGATTTGGGCGGGCTTAACTTTAGAAGCATCTATGACCACCCGCGTGGTAATAATTCCATCCTTATCGTCGTACGCCGAATCCCCAAGTTCGGTATAGGTCCCGCCAACAAGAATCTGCTGCGGATTGGCCCCTTTTAAAACAATGACCGGTTTCGTGACATCTTTGACTGTAAGCATTATCCAATTCGATGTGTCGGTTCCCTGGGAATTCGAGACAACATACCGATATCTGCCCTGGTCGGTGTAATTTGTCTGGGAAATAGTATACGTCTGGTAGGCTGAAAGCGATGTGGAGCCGCCTTCCTTGAACCAAGAGAAAACCGGCGTCGGGTTGGCGTCGGCGTTGACAGTTGCGGCAAACGAGGCCGGCTGGCCTTTATTTACGACAATGTCGGCGATTGTTTTTCCGGCAATCGGGGCAACCAGGAC
>JBAVGL010000456.1:0-13997 GCA_049684795.1 Chitinivibrionales bacterium
GTAATTATTATTCCGATATTGACAGAAGTCTTTTTTCACTTCCCAAGTCAACGGATGTCGCCGGTTCCGATTTTGTTTTCTCACGGGACGGCACGCCGCAAATCAATCCGGCCAACCTTGCGTTTGATTCGCTCAGCGAAATCAGTTGCGCCTATGCCGGGTTTTATCAGAACATATTCAGCACATCCGAGGTATCATACGCCACGCAGATAACCAGAAATTCGGGCCTGGGGTTTTCGTTAAGTTATTTATACAACCCCGACATTCCCTATTATAGCGCTTTTACAACGGAAAATATCAACGGGATGGACATTCCCGCATACGATTCGTCACTGGTCAAATACCACTCCGAATCGCAGGTATTCTTTCACATCGGATACGGCCAGAAGTGTCGCGTTATTTCCGGGGTTGAAGTCTCGGCCGGAATAGGGATGAATGCCGAACGGTATAACCTTCCTCCGTATCGCGGATACGGCGTCGGTTGCGACGCCGGCCTGTCTTTGGATCTGGTCAATCAAGGCGCGCGTTTTGGGGTTGAGTGTGAAAACATAACCACCAATTACCTTCGATGGACGCCCGGTTACAGCGAAGAAGCGTACCCGCACGTTTACTTCGGCGTCGGGTGGCGCAAGGACATTCCCTATTTATACGGCCGGGTACAGATACAATTCAAGTCCCTTGACATGCTCGGAAACGAAGGGGTAAATTCATCCGCGGACAGCACGGCCGACACCACGGCCTATTCGCTGCCGTCAATTAAACATTTTACCAAGGACCCGCTGTATTTTCTTTTCAACGGCAGCTACGGCCTGGAATATACGATCATGAATGCCTTGGCTTTGCGCGTTGGTATCCCGGTCTATGGCTCTGTAATTGACTGGAGCACAGTGGCCTTCGGTTGCGGCGTGAACCTGATGAAAAGGAAACTATCCCTTGATTTTGCCTATGTAACGCATGACCTTGCGGGTTCGTATCAAGTAGGGCTGACATATTTCTGGCGCAATGATATAATTGGCAGATGACGCCGCGCTCCGGTTCCGAGCGGCACCCATGTTTTAAAAGGGCACCGTTTCCTTCTCATGAATTATCGCGAAGAATATTTGATCCTTATCGCCGATAGCGACCGGGAAGCCTGCGATGAGATGTCCGGCTATTTGTTGGGCATCGGGTATAAAACGGTGCTTGCTTTCGACGGCATGCAGGCCGTCGAGCTTTTCAACGAGCTGCGGCCCCATCTTGTCGTCCTCGATATCAACGTGCCTAAAGTAGGTGCGCTGGAATTCCTCAAACAGTCGCGCGCCAACGGACGGATGACGCCGGTTATCGTTACCGCCGCGGACCCCAACGTCACCACGGCGATCCAGGCGATCCAATGCGGAGCGTTTGATTATATTGTCAAGCCGCCCCAAAAGGAGCTCCTCCAGCAGAAGATTTACAGCGCGCTGCAGACAACCAAGGTCGCGCGTGAAAACACGCTGCTTTCCGAGCTGGTCTCGCTCCATGAAATCACCAGTAAATTGACGAGCACGCACGATCTGGAAGAACTTCTGGACGTGACGTTTAAATTCTGCCTGGACGTATCAAAGGCCGAAAGCGGGTCGATCCAACTCGTGCAGCGGGACACCAACGAGCTGGTCATAGTCCGGCGCCGCGGGATCCAGTCCGCGGTCCTCAGGTCAAGCCTGGACAATGATTCCGAATGGCCCTTGTCAAAGTGGGTCGCGAAGAACGGACGCTCGCTTTTGATCTCCAAAGACCGGATAATCCCCGAAATACATTTACCGCTTGACAGGGAAGACATAGGGTCGGCCCTGTCGGTCCCGCTCAAGGTGTCCGAGGACGTCATAGGGGTGGTCAATTGCAACAGGCGGAAAAACACCGAACCGTTTTCCATGCTCGACCTGAACCTCATCGACATGCTGTCGGCGCAGGCCGGCATCGCCATAAATAACGCCACATTAATTTCATCGGTCAAGCAAAAACTCGACGACCTTTCGCTCATCAGCACTTATTCCGAACAGCTCATGCAGCTTGTGGACGAGAACGACGTCATCAAGTGCCTGTTCACGACCGTCCAGAAGTATTTCCCGGTCGACATGATCGGGATTCTGATCGTCCAGAAGAGGAACCACGTATTTTCATACTGGTCGAAGGCCCGCATCACCGAGGATGAGATCAAAAAGGCATGTTCCGAAGTCGTTGAAGAATATAATCGGGTTGCCCTCGGCAATATTATTTTAAAACGCATTTCTTTCCAGCAGCTCATGCCTTCCCCTGAACATGCCGCAAAGCCGGCCATACCGCTCAAATTCCACCATATTGTTCCGATCGTGGGTGAAGCATTCGACTACGGGGCCATTTATTTCGGCGCCGTACAGGACTTTACGCGGTCCCAGGGCCAGCTGACCCTTTTGTCGAGCTTGGTGAGCCAGACGCGGATTGCCTTGGCGAATTCAAAATTGTACAACGATATGAAGGAAAACTACATCCGGACCATCAAAGCCCTGGCCATTGCGGTCGACGCGAAGGACACCTACACGCACGGGCATTCCGAGAACGTCATGAACATCGCCGAAGAACTGTCGCATGAGATAGGGCTCGAAACGCGACGGATAGGTAACATCCGCGACGCCGGACTTTTGCACGACATCGGCAAGATCGGGGTGCCCGGATACATCCTGAACAAGGCGGGGACGTTGACATATGAGGAATTCAACGGGATCATGAAGACGCACAGTTCCCTGGGCGCCAATATCGTGAAGGACGTTCCTTTCCTGCAGAATTTATACAAGTTGATCCTGTATCATCACGAGAACTTCGACGGCAGCGGCTATCCGGAAGGACTAAAGGGGGAAGCAATTCCCATAGGCGCGCGGATAATTCATGTGGCCGATGCGTTCGAAGCAATGACTTCAAACCGTCCATACCGCAACAGCCTCGGTAAAGAGGAGGCCATAAAACGTCTCAATGAAAGCAGCGGCAAACAATTTGATCCGGCCATTGTGGAAGCGTTTATGAGGCTCGCCAGAAGAAAAGGGTGGCTCAATGGCGGGCAATACGAGTAAAAAAAACGGCATCCGCCGAATTTCTTAATTCCTCTTAGTCTTTTTCCACGCGACATGTATTTTATTAAACCCCTGTTCACTGAGCGAAGTCGCCTGCCTGCCGCCTCGGTAGCGCAGTCAGGCGGTGAGCAATCATAACAATGTGTTCCCTTCGGCTTCGCTCAGGGAACGATGCCCGCTACATTTTTTCCGAAAGGCCATTTCATGAAGAAAATATTCATATTTTCGATTTTGCTTATGCTTTTCTGTTCAAAGGAGAACGTGCCGAAAGACGGCGTCGTGAGCGTGAACGGCACCTGGATCACCCAGGGTGAAATCGATAAGATAGTGGAAATGTACCGTGAGCAGATGACCCGGATGATGCCGCAGCAGGCGTTGCAGCCGGTGCCGCCCGAGGTCAAGAAGAACGTTGCCATGCAGCTTATCGCGAACGAACTCGTTTTACAGGAAGCAAAAAAACGCCGCATCGGTTGCGATTCGGGGAAGGTTGAAACGACCTTCGCGGGCATCGTCAAGCAATTTCCCGACGCCATTACCATGAAAAACCAGCTGGCGCGCATGGGACAGACCGAACAGACGCTCCGTGGGCAGATAAAGGACGGATTGACGGTTGATTCTCTCATGAAAACGCTTTTTAAAAAGTCCGATACCGCGACCGCCCTTGAATGCAAAACCTATTACGACGGCAATAAATCGCAATTCGCCTCCGAAAAGCGCATTAAGGCAAGCCAGATCCTTCTTCTCGTTAAGAAAGAAATGAGCGCGGACCAGAAGAAAGACGTTGCCGACAAGGCAAAAAAGATCCTGGCCGAACTGCGGGCCGGAAAAGATTTCGGCGCGTGCGCGAAAAAATACTCCCAGGACCCGAACGCCTCGACGGGAGGAGACATCGGTTGGTTTAAAAAAGGCGACATCAAGCCGGAATTCGAGAAAGTGGCAATGACCTTGAAATCAAATGAAATAAGCGATGTGTTTGAAACCGACGTTGGTTTTCATATTATAAAGAAAACAGGCGAGGAGAACCTCCCGCCGAAGTCGTTTGATGAAGTCAGGCCGCAGATCAAAAACATGATCGAATTGAAAAAGCACAACGACGTGGTAAAACAATTCGTGGACAGTCTTTTTTCAATTTCTAAAATTACATACGCCGATACTGCCTACAAACCGCTTAACGGTTCGATAGGGAAATAACGGGTCACTTTTTGTATTTATAATATCTTCCGACCCATAACCTGCCTGTACGGTCAATGAGCAAGGATTTAATGCATATGCCGCGCAGTCCGATGCAGCGGGCCTTTTCGCTTCCGGGTTCGGCCCGGTAAAGCCCTTCCTGCGTGCCCATGTACAACGCGCCTTGTGGATCGAGCGCGGTCGACCACAGCATGTTTTTTTGGGGCCCCAGGCTGATTTTCTTGCAGCTTTCCTTGTTAATGATGACGCATATGTCAAGCCCGCCGCCGATGAAGAGCGTATCGTATCGGGTTATTGTCCAGCAAATTACTCCTTTGCAGAATTCCCTGACCATAAGCCCGGTTTGCATGTCGAACACCGAAATTCCTCCACTGTGCGCGATTGCAACCAGGCCTTTGCAAAATGCGATATCGTGCGCGCCGGAGATCGCGCTGAATTTAACGAGACTGTCACGCTGTTGCCGGTAAATGCCGTGGAGCCCGGCAAGCCAGAGTGACCCGTCATCATCGAATTTCATCGACCACGAGGGTTGCTGCGCCCATGCCAGCGGAAGCAGCGAGTCATCGCGAACATAATAAACGCCGGAATAATATGAGGAAGCGTAGAGCCTGCCGTCCCGGCCGAATGCGATTGACCGGATCGGCAGGTGCCCTGCCGAGGCAATCCGGCGCACGGCGCTTGCGGTATCGGCCGGGAAACGGAAGATTCCGCTGTCGGCGGTGGAAAAAAATATCGAACCGTCATGGCAAGCAATGCTGTAGACATGCATCCGAGGAATGCAGCGGTCCGGCTGGCGCGAACATGAAATAGCCAGAAGAAACAAAGACGGAAGCGCAAAATAAAATTTCATTGTGTTCCTGATGATATTGTAGCGGTTCAAAATTTTGAACCCCTGCGGTCAATATAATATGTACCAGGTAAACAAATTTATCAAGTCCGGTATTTTCTTGACAGAGAATCAGTAATAACATAAATTTTGATAAACCCTGACGGAATAGTTTCACTAAACAGGAGGTTGCGTATGAGAATCTTTTCACGCATATCGGCAGTTGTCGTTTTAAGCGTTTTACTCGGCATGATGAGCATGGGCTGCGGTGTGACCAAGAAAAAAACTGACGATGTCGCAAAACACATCCAGTCGCTGCAGCAAAAAGGCGCACCTGATTCCATGCTTTCCGACGCAAAGGTGCTGCTCGTTCAGATACAATCGTCCAAGCAGTACGGCGGGGGGGCCTCGCCGCAAAAGCTGTACGATTCCGCCGTATCGATACTCGCGAAAGCCGAGGCCGCCTTTACGGCCACCACCAACCAGTTCAAACCCATGGTTGAGTCGCTGAGAAAAACATTTGACGCGCGGAAACAAGGCCTGACCGGGCCGCAACTGAAGGAAGCCGACAGTCTCATTGCACTGGCGGATTCCTGCATCAAAATGAACCAGTGGCCGGAAGCCAAGGAAAAATGCACTTTGATTGATCAAACGCTTAATTCGCTTTTGAATGACGAAAAAACCGCAAAGGAATTAAAACCGAAATTGGTCGGAACCTGGTCCGCGACGCGTAAAACAGTCGACAAAGAATCGAAGGCCAACTACGTTGAAAAAACCACCTTCACTTTTACCTCCGACGGAAAAGCTAATTGTATTGAGGAAAAAAACGGCCAGAGCAACGAGGTGTTCAAAGAAGACTGGAAATTCCAGTCGACCGGAACTTACAGCCTTAAGGGCGACACGGTCATGATGTGCTTGCCAAGGGAGAAATGCCTGAAACAGACCTATTGGAACAATAAGGACGTGGGCGGCAAAAAACAATGGGTGAAAGATGAAAAACCAACCTATGATTCCACGGTCACGTCGGACAAAAAATACCGGTTCGTTTCCTATGCGGATTTGAAGGCCAACTTCAAGAAAAAGTAAGCTTGAAGAAAGATTTTTTTGATGAGGGGCCATTTTGGCCCCATTTTTTTGCCCCAATGGAAATAATTAGTGGTCGATTGTTCCCGCGCAAAAGTATTTTTTACAGTTATTAAAAACTGGAATAAAATCCACATTAAACTTGTGGGATGGTCTAAGGTCCCAAAATGTCGCTCATTAAAAAGAACAGATTGGCTAAAAAACGGGGCCTTTCGTTTGCCGCGCGGGCGGTGCATGCCGGCGAAAGCCGCAGAAAATACGCCGATTCGATCACGACGCCCATTGTCCAGACCGCCACGTTCACCTTCGCCAACAGCAAGGATATAGAAGAGTACACCAAAAAAGGCAAGGAACATTTTGAATACGCCCGCTATGGCAATCCCACGGCCACGATAGCCGAGCGCAGGCTGGCCGACCTGGAAGGCGCGGAAGACTGCGTGGTTTTTTCATCGGGAATGAGCGCCATCACGACAACGATTCTATCGCTTGTTAAGACACACGACCATATCGTCATCACCGATGACAGCTATAAAAAGACGTTGGAATTCTGCCGCTCGTACCTTAAGCGCTTCGGCGTGGAATGCACGATCCTGCCTTTCGGCGACTACGACCTGCTTGACCGGTCGATCAGAAAAAACACGCGCTTTATTTTTTCCGAATCCCCGACCAATCCCTATCTGAACATATTCGATCTAGTCAAGCTGAAAAAAATCGCGGCAAAACACAAGGTGCTCACGCTCATCGACAGCACCTTCAGCACGCCCTTCAATCAGCGGCCCCTTGAGTTCGGCATCGACCTCGTGCTGCAGAGCGCCACGAAATACCTGTCGGGCCACAACGACCTTCTGGCGGGCGCGGTGCTCGGCCGGAGCGAGCTGATCGATGAAATAAGGGGACTTCATAAATCCATGGGAGGCGTCATTGATCCGCACGGCTGTTATCTCCTGCTCAGGGGGCTTAAAACGTTCCCTCTCCGCATGGAAAAGCAGAACGAAACCGCGCTCAAGGTCGCCCGGTTCCTCGAAGCGAGCCCGTTCGTAAAAAAAGTGTATTATCCTTTCCTTGAAAGCCACCGTCATCACCATATCGCGCGCGAACAGATGGCAGGCGGCGGGGGAGTGGTGACGTTCGAGCTCAAGGGGAACATTGAAACGTCGAAACGGTTTCTTGACGCATTGGAATTATGCTATATCGGCCCGTCGCTCGGCGGCGTGGAAACGCTGATCACCCATCCCGCCCTGGTCAGTTATTACGACTATTCCCGGAAAGAACGTTACAAACTGGGCATAACCGACACCCTCTTCAGGCTTGCGGTAGGCATTGAGGACGTTGATGACATCACCGCCGACCTTTCACGCGGATTGGCGCATTGCAAAAAACCATATGGGAAAACCTAAATGGACCATTTTCTCATAGCGGTTTTTAAGGAAGGAGCATACATGGGGAAAAAAACGGGGACCGTTCTTTATCCTTATAATCGATATTCCTTTTTGTGGTTCTTGATAGTCTTGATTATTCCGGTATTTATTCCCTTGTGTTGGCTGGGAAATACCCTGCCTGATGGTTTTTCGGGCGGCGGCGTCTGCGAGGCGGCGGAAAGCGCCGAACTCTTTACGGTGGATATGATCCAGCAGAAGGTGAATATTGAAAAGGAATTCGCGAAAATTGAAGATTGGATTCCTCAGGCCAAACTCCACGAAGTGCGGGCTTCCGCGGACCTGATTGAGCATAAAATAGACCGGATCAAGAAAAACCTTTCCAGGGAAGATGTCGTTTCATATCAGTCAAGGATCGAAAGGATACGAAAGGTGATTGATGTCAAGGAAGATTCACTTGTCAATCAAACCATGGGAATATTGCACACGCAGGGCGTGGACCCCGCGCTGCAATTCATGCAGAACGATCTCAGAGCGCATGGGGTTGAGGAAAACAAAATCAGCGCCGTCGAAAAAAAGATCCTTGAAGAGGCGCCGGCGATCAAGCAGGCTCAGGAGCGCGAGGCGATCGCCCGCGCCATGAAAATACTTGAAAGCGGCAATCTGCCCGATTCATCCGTTGACCCGTATATCATCAAGACCGCCGAGCTGATCATAAAGGGCCGCCAGGACAGCGTCAAGAGAATTGAAGATGAGAAAAAACGAAAAGAAATGGAAGAACAGGAAAAAATCCAGCGGGCGCGCATGGAAAAAGAGATAAAGGAAAAGGAAAAGGAAGACGAGCGTCTGGTTAAACAGAGAGAAGAGGAGGAAAAACAGCGTGTCGCGGAAGAAGAGCGGCAGAAAAAGCTGCTTGCGGAGCAGGAAAAGGCAAGAAAAGACAGCATCGAAAACGAGATGAAGGTCCAGAAGAAAAAGGATGAATTTGAACGGGAAAGCCAGCGCCGGATCGAGGAAGCGCGTAAAGAAAGGGAAAAAGCGGAGCAGGAGCGCATGAAGCCCCTGCTTGAAAAGCAGGAAAAGGCGCGCAAAGATAGTATTGAAACTGAACAGAAAGATAAGGCCCGATTGGCCAAGCTGGAAGACCAGCGGAGGAAGCAAACGCTTGCCCAGCAAGAGAAAACGCGCAAGGACAGTATCGAGGCCGAACAGAAAGAGAAGGCCCGATTGGCCAAGCTGGAAGACCAGCAGAAGAAACAAACGCTTGCGCAGCGTGAGAAAGCGCGCAAGGACAGCATCGCGGCCGACCAGAAGGAGAAGTCCCGATTGGCCAAGCTGGAAGAACGGCGCCAGAAGGAAATGCTTGCAGAGCAGGAAAAAGTCCGCAAAGACAGTATCAAGGCGGCAGAGAAAGACGAACGATTGGCTCGGATGGAAGAAATGCGCCAGAAGACGCTCCTTCCGCAGCAGCGGAAAGCGCGAAGGGACAGCATTGAAGCTAATAAGAAAGAAAAAGAGCGAATGGCCAGGATAGAGGAGCATCGCCAGATCGAGGTGCGCGCACAGCAGGAGAAAGACCTTAGGGACAGCTTCGAAGCCGACAAGAAAGCCCAGGAACGTCTGGCCAAGATCGGGGAACAACGGCAGAAACAAACGCTTACACAACAGCAGAATAAGGAGCGCAGGGACAGTATAGAAGTGGAACGGAAGGTACAGGAACGCCTTGCCCAGATCGAAGAAGAACGGAAGAAACAAGCATTTGCACAGTTTGAGAAAGCACGGAAAGACAGTTTAGAAGTGGAACGGAAGGTACAGGAACGTCTGGCCAAGATCGAAGAAGATCGCCAGAAGCAGACCCTTGCCCAGCGTGAGAAAGCGCGCAGAGACAGCATCGAAGCAGCGCAGAAGGAGAAGGAACGTCTGGCCAAGATCGAAGAAGAGCGCCGGAAACAGACGATTGCCCAGCGTGAGAAAGCGCGCAAGGACAGTGTCGAGGCCGATCAGAAAGAGATGGAACGTCTGGCAAAAACTGAAAAGGAAGCAGCTAAAAAAGAAATTCCGCAAAAAAATGTTAAAAATGAACCCGGTGTTTCCGTTCAAGCTGACAAGCAGACAGCTCCTTTGCCGACAAAACAAGCCCCTGCGACTGTCCCCGCAAAACAGAATCCTGCATCATCCCCAATACCTTCGGAGCAAAAACAGGCCCAGGCCGGTTCCAAATATGCGCAGGAATATCTCCAAAAACTCAAGGAAAATCAGAAAGAGTCCCAGAAATTTATCATGGACCTTTATAAACTCCTGGAGCAAGGCAAATCAAAAGAAGCATTGGAAAAATTCAAGCAGAACCGCGAGTCTTATATTCAGTATATTGATGCTGAGGTGTTTAATGTGCTGGAACAGAGCATTATGCAAAGTATCATGGAGTCACAATCTGCAACCGCCAAGAATGCCCAAGGGGTTTCCAGCGCGGTCCAGCCGGATTCAGGGAAAAAAGTTTCGCCTGATCAAGAGCGCATCAACAGGATTAATGGGCTAATCCGGGACAATAAAATTGAGGCGGCTTACGCGGAATTTAAAAGAAGCGAAAAACAACTCAAAAATGCAATGCCCAAGGACGATTTTAAGCTGCTCAAAACCGAAGTGGAGAATTCGTACAAGACATATAAGAACAATAATAAGTGAAGAACGTCGAAAGGTTTGATGAACATCCCGGAACGCCGGATTTTTTTATTTGACATGCAATCCAATTAACGATATTATATACTATAAGCCTGCAATTTTCCTATTGTTCTTGGATTTTCTATCGGTTTTTAAACAAATAATTCCGCAAGAGAATCTTACCTTTTCGAAAGGACTTCTCGCATGATGGCGTACAATCGATGTGCTTTGGTTTTTGGAACAATAAGTCTTCTGGCTTTACATTTAAGCGCGCAAACAATTTCGGGAAAGGTCACCGACGCCCTGTCAAAGTCACCGATCGCTGGCGCAAAAGTCACGGTGGTCGAAGTTAAAAAAGAAATGCTGACCGACTCGGCGGGGACCTTTAAATTCGACTCGTTGGACAAGGGGAATTATTCGGTAAGGTTTGAAGCGGACAAGTATCTCCGTCAAACCAAATCAGTCAAACTTGTTTCCCCGAAAGGGGAGGCGGGCGCGACCAATATTACGCTCGATGTCGTTTTGTTTTCAATAGCGTCGAACGCGGACCAGTCAACCGGCCAGTTGTCAATTAAATATTTTTTCCCGGGGCATGCCGACGCCGAAATCAACGTGTGCGATTCAATCGGGAAAGTCGTCCGCACCGTGTTCGACCGGACCCATACAAGCGGCATGCGGACGTTTCAATGGAACGGGACCGATAATAAAGGCAAATCCGTGCCGCCCGGCAAGTATGCCTGCAAAATCAAGTCCGGAAACCTCTTTACTTTAAGGACGCTTGTCTGGACCGGGGAAGACAAGGAAATAAAACCGATGAATTAAAGCTTTTCGTTTCAATTATTTACGCCGATGGCGCCGTGGCCTTTTCAAGCATGGTGAGATAGTCAAGCGCTTCCTCCCTGCTTTTTCCGCACATTTCCTTCGAAGGTTGCAGGTTCCCGCATACGGCGGGACGGTGTGCGGAGAAATATATTTTACAGGTGAAATCGTCGGCCAGTTGAATGCACCGCACGCCAACCGGTTTTCCCTCTTGCATTTCCGGAATTGCCGAAGAAATTGATGGCGCGATGCAGCACGCGCCGCAACCCGGTCGACAGTCCATGGGTATTTCGCTTTCTTTTCCTTCAGGAGAACCTGGCCAACGTAAAGATACTATATTGTTCATGAATGGTCGGGAAAACAAATATTTTATCAGCATGCATATACATAAAGTTACTTTTTTGCCGGAGCACTACCCTTCGACGAATATCTATCCGTTTTGCCTGGAAATTTTCCGGACGACGCCCTGTCTGGAATTCGATACGCCCATTACTTTTTTCATCGGCGAAAACGGTTCGGGAAAATCCACGCTGCTTCGCGCCATTACCCGGAAATGCGAAATACACATCTGGTCCAATATGGACAAGCGCCGGTTCGACACAAACCCTTATGAAAACGAACTCTACAGGTTTATCGATGTAGCCTGGACAAAAGGGAAAGTTCCCGGCGCGTTTTTTTCCTCGGAACTCTACAATTATTTCGCGCAAAGCCTCGATGACTGGGCAAAAAACGACCCCGGACTTCTGGGATATTTCGGGGGCAAATCGCTGCTCAGCCAGTCGCACGGGCAGTCGGTCATGTCGTTTTTCGAGTCGAGGTATTCCCTGGAAGGTTTGTATTTTCTTGACGAGCCGGAGACAGCCCTTTCGCCAAGGCGCCAGCTTGAATTGCTCGGGCTGCTGGGTGAGAACGGCCGCAAGGGACACGCGCAATTCATAATAGCCACCCATTCACCGATTCTGCTCAGCTGCCCCGGCGCAAAAATATTCTGCTTCGATGCGCCGCCCATTCAAACGATCGACTACGAAAATACCGATTATTTTACCGTATACAGGGATTTTTTGTCGAACCGGGGAAAATACCTTCGGGATTTGGAAGGTTACTGAGTTTCGAAACTATCCCTTCGATTCCTGCCTCACTTCAATTATTCCGCGCAGCCAGGGAAAGTATTTCACCGAGCAGTTGCTGCTCGGTAAAGGGCTTCTGAATAAACGCGGCGTTGCTTTCCTTTAGAATGCCTTTTAATTCCTTCTTATGCAAAAAACCTGAAACAAGAATGATTTTCAAGGCCGGATCGATTTTTCTCAGCTCATAGAACGTATCGTGCCCGTTCATGCGGGGCATTATCATGTCCAGAATGACCATGTCGACATGCGCCCCCTCTTTCTTCATGAAATCAACAGCATCGACGCCGTTTTCACAGAGACTAACGGTGTATCCGCCCGAGGCCAGGATTTCGCTGCAAATTTCCCGCATCCCGGGCTCGTCGTCCACGACCAGTATTTTATTTATGGTGCGGGGCGCCGCAAGGTGCCGGGGCGCCGGCGATGTGACCGTGGCATCCGCCAAGGGAAGGAAAAGCGTAAAGGTCGACCCTTTGCCTTCCTCGCTTTTTACCTGGATGGCGCCTTTAAAGTTTTCAATGTATCCCCATACGTTGGCGAGCCCGAGCCCGGTCCCTTTTCCTTTGGCTTTGGTTGTGAAAAACGGCTCGAAAAGATGGCCGACTACCTCTTTGCTCATGCCAACCCCCGTGTCTGAAATGTCGACGCAGAGGTATTCCCCCGGTCCAATTTGGAAGGATTGACAGAGCATGCTGTTCTTTTCCAGGATCATATCGCTGGTACTGAAGGCAAGCGTTCCGCCGTTTTCTTCCATTGCGTCGCGGGCATTGATCCCGAGATTCAGAAAAACATTCTGGAGAAATGTGGCGTCGCCCGCCGTAACCGGCTGCTGGGCGGAATAGCTCTTGAC
This sequence comes from Chitinivibrionales bacterium, assembly GCA_049684795.1. Classification (GTDB taxonomy): domain Bacteria; phylum Fibrobacterota; class Chitinivibrionia; order Chitinivibrionales; family FEN-1185; genus JBAVGL01. Next base: position 12,993 of record JBAVGL010000456.1, read on the forward strand.
AATTTCAATATTCCTGTTGATCGTCCTATCAAGAAAAATAATCGTTTCATCCAAGAGCTCGTGGACGTTTACGGGCGAAATGTCCGGCATGCCCCGCCGGGCGAATTGCGTGAGCTGGCCGACCAGGTTGGCGGTGCGGCCGCCGGCGGTTATGATATGCTGGATGTATTTCTGATGGGGCGAGTCGGGGTCGAGTTTCGAACGCAGCAGATAGGCATATCCGGTGATGGAGCTGACCATATTATTGAAATCATGCGCTATTCCCCCGACAAGCTGCCCCAGCGCCTCCATTTTCTGCGCCTGGGCAAGCTGCATCTCAATCGCCGTGCGTTTGTCTTCGGCAAGTTTCCGCTCGAGTTCGGCGCTGGCGCGGGAGGCAAAAACGGTGACAAGCGGATCGATAAGATACATGTTATAGAGAGGGAAATCGTTGACCAGGCACAGCATGCCGATCGGTTTTGCCCTGGAATCGATTAAAACAATGCCGAAAAAGAACTCCGCCTTGCACTGGGCGAGCAATGGATTAGCGGGATAGAATTTGTTCAGGTCTCGCGTGATGGTCCAACGGCTATGCAAAACCACTTCCTCGAAAACAGTGCCTGACAAAGGGATTTCAAAGCCGTCATCAACGCCGGTATTTTTCCAAACGGCAAGCGTGCGCAGCGATTGATTCTTCTGCGATAGCTCCCCGACCAGAACGCAGCGGATCTTAAGCGATTCCACGATGTTCCTGGCCAGGTGGACAAAGAAGTCATGGCCGATTGAAGCGATTGTCCCTTTGATGACGCTGTCGAACGCATTACTCGTTTCGTCAAGCATTTGATGGACGTGGAAATTGAGCGCTTGTACGAGAAAGTATGCCGCGGTTATGATGAATGCCGTAACCATGGTGATGAAATAAAAAAAAGCTCCATTGGCCATCATCGTCCGGGCATAGCCGACATACGCGGGAAGCACATGGAACTTTTGAAGAAACGCCACTCCCAGATACCCGGCCAGAAGAAT
>JBAVGL010000457.1:0-6977 GCA_049684795.1 Chitinivibrionales bacterium
CAAGCAGGACCTGGAAAATGTGAAAAAAGTCGGACGGGGCGAAATCCCGTTCTATCAGACCGAAAAGCGCTATATCAGAAAAAACGGGGAAACGCTCTGGGGCAGCCTGACGGTTTCAAGCATCCGCGACGAAAAAGGCCCGTTGCTGTATTATCTTTCCATGGTAAGCGACATCACCGAGCGCAAGCGAATGGAAGAAGACCTTCAGAAATCGCAGAAACTCGAATCGCTCGGCGTTCTCGCGGGCGGCATAGCTCATGATTTCAACAACCTTATGGGCGGCATTTTCGGGTATATCGATCTTGCAAACGAAGCGAACAAGGAAGAAAATGTCGCACGCTACCTCGCGAAAGCGCTCGGAACGATCGACAGGGCGCGCGGGCTGACCCAGCAACTGCTGACCTTTTCGAAAGGCGGCGCGCCCGTCAAGAAAACCGACCGTTTTTTCCCTTTTGTCCGCGACGCGGCTCTTTTCGCGCTCAGCGGTTCGAGCGTTTCGTGCCGGTTCGACGCGCCCGACGATCTCCGCGACGGCAATTTCGACAGGAACCAGATCGGCCAGGTCATCGACAACATTATTATCAACGCGCAGCAGGCCATGCCGGCCGGGGGAACCATCGAAGTTTCGGCACGGAACATCTCCTTTGGACAAAACGAACGCGCAGGTCTGTCGGCCGGCGATTACGTGCGGATATCGATCAAAGACACGGGCATAGGAATCCCCGCGGAGATATTGCCCAGGATTTTTGACCCGTTTTTCACCACCAAGGAAAAGGGGCACGGCCTCGGGTTGTCCACATGCTATTCCATCGTCAACCGCCACGGAGGAAGCATCAGCGTTGAATCGGAACCGGGAAAGGGCAGCACATTCCATGTATTTTTTCCCGCGGCGGGTGAACGCGCGGAAACGTCGAAAAAGCAAACGGCCCCACGGCATAAAGGCAGCGGCACGATCTTAGTGATGGACGATGAAGAGGTGATTCGGGAGACCGTGGGGAACATGTTGGAGTCTTTTGGCTATACCGTGGTATGCAAGAAAAATGGAAAAGAGGCGGTCGACTTCTTCTCGGAAGAAATCAAAGCGGGCAGGAAAGTGGCCGCAATGATTTTCGACCTGACCATACCCGGCGGCATGGGCGGCGAGGCTGCGCTCAAGGAAATCCGTAAACTAAGCGCCGACACCCCGGTTTTCGTGGCAAGCGGCTACGCCGACGACCTCATCATGGCCACCCCGGCGGCGCACGGCTTTGCCGCAAGCATTTGCAAACCTTTCAAAAAGGAAGGCCTTGCCGAAATGCTGGAAAAATATTTGAAAAAATAATTATCCGGATTATTTTACCGGAGTCTTGTAACTGCTCCTGGCGTTCCACCCCGAAAGGAAGCGCATGCCGGACCCAGAGGAACAAAGCGCCGTTGAATTTAAAACCTTTACCATCACCGTTGAGACCCCGGACGGAAAACTTCCACCCGCAACAATCAATGTCCCGGAAGTCCCGCTGGGCCTGGCGGACCTCGCGCCGCTGGCCTTCGGGCTCGAAGACGGCATCGTGGGCCTTGCCGTGCGTAACGCGCTGCGATCGGGACGCACGGCGTCGTGCCGGCGTGGCTGCGGGGCGTGCTGTTGCCAGATGGTGCCGGTTTCCGCTCCGGAAGCAATTTACATTATGGAAGCCGTGCTTTCCGGGACCAATAATAAGGCCGCCTTTTTTATGCGGCGCTTCGCCCAAATCCGCGCGCAGCTTAACGAAGGCGGTTTGTGGGAAAGGCTCAGGCGCATCGACTCGACCAAGGACCAGTCGCCCCTTGCGGCGGAATACTGGGAGCGCCGGGCGCCATGTCCGTTCCTCCTCGAGGATTCGTGTTCCATTCATTTGTCGCGTCCCTGCGCATGCCGCGAATATACCGTGACTTCGGAGCCATCGCTGTGCTCGCAGCTCCTTTCAGCGCGCGTCGAACGGATAAAAATCCACAAAAAGATGACCACCGCCCTTGCCAAAACGGCCGGTTGTTTGCTTTCCACTCCCCCGCAATTGGTCCCGCTGGTCACGGTCCCTGAGTGGTATGAAGAACACCGCGAAGCGGCTGGAATGCGCTGGATGGGAAGCGGGTTGTTCGACCTGTTTTTCGATTGCGCGTTTAACGCGGGAGAAGCCCCCGACAGCGGGAATGAGCAGTCTAAAAAAAATTTTAAAACAAATTTCATTTCCCGCGCGTAATCCTTTTAAAAATGACGCAACAAACATTTAAAGGAGGGCGTTCATGCATAAATTAATATCTCTTTTCAATCCTGCCCGGATATTTATGCCGTGCATTGCCGCATTTTTTTTGATGTCGTCGGCCGGTTTTGCCCAGGCGCCTGCCATAAAAAACGCCAATGCTCTCGACGTGCAAACGACCATTTTAAAAGGACAGGTAATAATAAAATTCGGCCTCCCGAAAAATGAATTTACAACAGTCAAGCTTTTTACCGCAATAGGGGCCGAGGTATCGACTATGGTCAACCGCACCTTAAACGCCGGGGACCATGAATTCGCGCTCGGCAAGCTTCCGAAAGGGTTTTATTTCCTCAGGGTCTATACATCAACTAATGAGACTGCAACGCGATTGCTCCAAATTGTAAATTAGCAAGTCAACTTATACGAAGTTGTATTGATTCCTTAGGGGTTCAAAATTTTGAACCCCTACGGTTGCGGAATATTGTCAACTTGCTACGGCGCGAGCACTATCTTCCCATAGGCGCCCGGCTCCATGATGGCGACATGCGCCTGCGCCGCGTTCTTGAGCGGAAATTCCTTTCCCACAACGGGATTAAGAGAACCGTTTTTCAGCCCCGCGACAATCCTCGCGTGAACGGACTTTAATTCCGCCTCATCCGCGTTGAAAAGCACCATGCCCGAAATTTCCGCGTTGCGCGACATCAACTGGCGCGGGTCGATTTCAATTTTTCCCCTGCTTCCAATCACCACGATCCGGCCCCGCGGGGCCAGTATTTCGAGGTCGTTTTCAAGATTTACATTTGCGAGCAACTCAATGATGACGTCCGGCCCGCGGTTGTCCGTAAGGTCCTTTATTGCGTCAAGATACCCCGGCGCGCCGTGGTCAAGGACGCAGCCGACGCCCTGCGCTTCAACGAGTTTTCGCCCTTTCTGCGTGCCGCCCGTCGCGATAACGGTCATTCCCGCGGCAATTGCAAATTGCACGGCGGCAATCCCCACGCCGCCGCTTCCTCCGTGGACAAGCACGGTCTCACCGGGCCTCGCATGTGCCTTGTGGAACAGCGCGTAGCAGGCAGTGGCATACGGAACGCCCAATGCCGCGCCCTGCTTGAAACTCACGTTTTCCGGCAGCGGATGCACCTGATGTTCGGCGCAGACAGCCATTTCGGCATAGGCGCCGGAAACAGTGCCCGAAGTATAGACCCTTTCCCCCGCCTTGAAATTCTTCACCTCCATGCCAACTTCTTCAACTATGCCCGCGGCATCCCCTCCCGGCGTGTAGGGTAAATTCGGTTTTCTGGCATAACCACCGGACCGGATGTATGCCTCGACAGGATTTACGCCTATTGCCTTTATTTTTACTAAAACCTGCCTTGCATCCGGTTTTAAATCTTGTGTTTCTTCCAATTTCAAAACATCCGGCGCGCCGAACTCGCGGACCTTGATTGCCTTCATGAACATCCCTCCCGTGAAAAATGGATAAAAGTTAAAGTCAATGCAATTTTGAATGTAAGATATTTGAAATTGCAAATCTTATGCCATGATACTTTAGAATTTTTTTAAAGGCCCCTGCTTTCACCTTAATTAAAGAAACTTTACAAATTTTCATTTTTCTCTTGACTTTAAATCAAATCGTGTATACAATCATAGTTGCTTAAGCACTTAGATAGGGGTTCTCGAAAGAAAGCGCTCCATTAAAATGAAAAAAAACAGAGAAGACCATCGGGGAAGTCCATCAATGAAGGAGGTGCCTTATCAAAAAAACAAAACTCGAAATAAAATAGCAAAGTGGTATGAGTTTGAGAACGATTATCGAATTTGTTTTCTTAATTTAACCTTGGGAGTAAAAAATGAGTAAATTTAACAAAATTGCCATTGCTCTTGCAATGGTTACAGTGCTGGCAGGCCCTTCAATGGCCGGTGAAGTTATATGCGGCGGAAGCGTTCCTCTTGTCAATTCAATTATCGGCATCGGCGTAACTTCCCTGGACTTCAGCTCCGCGGGCGCCGCTATTGAAATTGCGGACTTCTTCATCAATAACAACTCTTCCGGTTTTGTGATTACCTGGACATTTCAGAATGGCGGATTTTTCGTGCTTGGTGGATCAGGTGCCGCTAATGCGTCAGTTCCAATGACTACAGTACACTTTGCTTATGGCCCTGGTGGTGGAGCTGGCACATGGGGTACTGCAACTACAGCGCCCACACTTCCGGCTGATATAACGCCAGCCGCCCAAGGAACTGCTTTACCTGTGACAACGACATCCGCAGGACAGTCCACAGCGACAGTCAACCAAGAAGTAATTATCGATGGAACTTGGGCTGCAGCCGCTGCTACTGCAATGGCTGGCTTCTACACAGAAACTATTACTTTTAATATTGCTGCAACATTGTAAACAATATCTTGCGGAGGATTAAAAAAAAGAGGCCTTAGGCCTCTTTTTTTTATAATATTCCTTGTAACTCCTTGCCTTTGTTAATATAATTAGATTTCACCTCAACCCCTTCCCTTCTCCTTGGTAAGGAGAAGGGCGTAAGCGCTGGGTAAGTTGAGACCCCATTCCTTCCCTTCTCCTTACTAAGGAGAAGGGCCTGCGTGCCGAAGGTGCAGCGCAGGCAGGTGCCTTTCAGGCGGGTTGAGGTTCTTATTTGGAGTTTGCTCATGCAAAAATCAACACTGGTTTTCTGCTTTCTTCTCCTCACCTTTTTCACCACGCAATTGAACGCTGGGGCCGCGCAAGGCCAGGGCGTTGTGGGCCTTGATTTTTCATCAGGCGGCAATAATCAGCAGATAGCGATATTCGTCATCAGCGTCAGCGACATACCGGCGTCATATAAGGTGGTATTTACGTTTGCAAATGGTTGCAAGTTCAAGAGCGGCGCGCGCGCAAGCGCAATCTCCATGACCGGCCTGGTCTGGGATTATATCAGCGGAAGCCTCGGGACCGGGTTGACCGCGCCCGTCAGCGACGATATACTCCACAATCTTAACCCGGACGGGATCTCGTACGACTGGCGCCCGCAGGGCACGCAATCAACGGAGACTAATTATATCATGGAACTGAGAGCGAGCTGGAGCGCTCCGGCGGGAATAATAGCGGGCTTTTATTATGAAACCATAACGGCCACCGTTCAAATGATATATTAGCAACTATATATGAATTATCGTAACTATACAGGTTCTTTGACATCTATATCTTGCGCTCATTTTTAGTTCGAACACTACATGTTGACAAGTGCGACTAGACAAGCACTAGTACCGTGTTGTAGTTTATTGGGGTAAACAAATTCACTAAAATTCGAATACCCCAATGATACCAAAGCTTACAAAAGAACAATTCAAAGAAGTTTACGATAAAGGCTTCGAGGCTACGTATGCTCTTTTTGATGCTTTGCTGCAAGTCATGGAAACCTTGGAACAACGAGTGGCGCATCTTGAGTCGATACTGGCAAAAGACAGCCATAACAGTAGCAAACCCCCTTCCAGTGACGGTTTCAAGCGTCCAGCGCAAAGCTTGCGAGGTAAAAGCGGCAAGCGTCGCGGCGGGCAAAACGGCCATGAAGGTTTTACCTTGCGGCAGACAGAAAATCCCGACCGTATCCGTATCCACCGCTGTCGCGGTAAATGCGACTGCGGTCGGTCGCTTGCCGAAGCGACGGTACTTGAAATAGCGAAAAAGCAAATAATCGACCTTCCGAAAATTAAAGCGTTGGTGACGGAGTATCAAGCACACACGGTTCAGTGTACATGCGGTATGGTGCATAAAGCAGATTTCCCCGAGGGAGTCAATGCGCCGGTTCAATATGGAAGCGGCATTAAAGCGTTGGCAGTGTATTTGATCGTCCAGCAACTGCTTCCGGTTCAGAGAACGCAACGGATATTCAAGGATATGCTTAACATTGAGCTGAGTCAGGCAACGTTGCAAAGCTATACGGTTGTGGGATATGATGGATTGGAAACCACCGAAAATGATATTAAGAAACAGATCGTAAGTGCGCAGGTTGCTCATGCCGACGAGACCGGTTGTGATGTGGATAAAGGCCTGAGTTGGATACATTCGCTGGGCACTCTTGAGTATACGTGGTATGGTTTTGATAAGCATCGAGGAAAAGATGCGTTGACGGTTGCCGAATTGATAGAGCGCTTTAACGGGCGATTGGTGCATGACGGCTGGAAAAACTATCTGCATTATGTATGCAAACATGCGCTTTGTAATGCGCACCATCTTCGGGAACTTGTTTTTATCGACGAGCATCTTAAAGAAGTGTGGGCAAAGGATATGAAAAAATTGTTGCTTGAAATCAAAGAAACCGTTGAGTCCGCATATAATAGAGGCAAAAACAGCCTTCCGCGACCTCAACAACAACGGTTTCGACGCCGATATTTTGCAATTATTCGACAAGGATTTGCGGTACAACCGCCGCCGATAAAAAGAAAACTCGGGCAGCGCGGCAAGATAAAGCAACCGCCGGGAAAAAACTTGCTTGATCGATTGAAAAATCATAGCGATGAGGTTCTTGCTTTTATGTATGATTTTACCGTGCCCTTTACCAACAACCTTGCCGAGCGCGATTTACGCATGGTCAAAGTTAAATTGAAAGTATCGGGCTGTTTTCGTACGGTTTTTGGGGCACAAGTCTTCTGTCGCATTAGAGGCTTCCTGTCAACAATTAACAAACAGAACCTTGATGTCATGCACTATCTAAGAAAAGTATTCGAACTTAATGCCAAAAACGTCAGCTTATTACCTGTATAGTTAC
>JBAVGL010000458.1:0-24851 GCA_049684795.1 Chitinivibrionales bacterium
ATCTTCGGGTCCTGCTGTATATGGCCGATTTTGACATGGAAAAGAACCTTAAGAGGGAAATTATTGAAAAGTTCCGTCCCGCAAAATATAAAAATGCCAAGAAGTAACCGGGCCTGAAATAAGTCCCTCCAGGCTTTCAAACGACAAAAGATCGTCGTTCAAAAGCAGGGAGGGACTACGGCGCCGGTTTTTTTCCTGAAACCAGCGCAAAAGAAATTTGGAACATATTTGATAAGAAAGACACATTTTCCTGCGGTGACAATGAAGCGGGATTGATGTCTTTCCACGTCGTCTTTGTATTTCCACTCTTAAAATAGCCATACCAGCTGCCGGAGTAAATCAGGCTTATTTCCAGCCCCTTCGCGTTGGAAAGCCTGCGGAGCGAAGAAAATCCCGCCCTCCATGCGCACCCGATCCCTCTGAACGATCTATTGTCAAGGGCTTTGTTGACCCTCGCAAGCGTTGAGTCCGCGAGCCCCGAGGCGGAAAAAGAAGCGCTTTTGTCGACCAGAAGCAGCGGGTTGGCGGAAAAACCCAGGAGCAGGCTGGTCTTGTTGACATTTTCAACTCTGAAATATTGTTCGGGGATGTTGTATGTATACGTAAGCCCGAGGGAAAAAGAATACGCCGAGACGGACTGCTGCCAGTGTATCCACTTGGAAACGGCCGAATCGCTGCTTTGCAGATAGGCCTGAAAGCTTTTGCTGATCCAGAAAAATGAACCTTCAAAAGAAAGGGAGTTTAGCTCGTTGGTCAACGGCGTCCAGAAGATCGTAATGGGCCACAGGACGGTATATGCATCGGCCGGCTCCTTGACGGAAAAGTTTTTTAGCGCCGTGTCCGGGCCTGCGATATTCCGGGAGGAATCGGGGAGCCCTTTTATCCATTCGTCAAAGAGCGGAAACGAGCCCAATCCCCATCCGGCGCCTATGCCCCAGGAAGGGAAAATCCAGAAGCGATACGTGGTGTCCATCGTGTTCGGCGCGGGGGAAGGCGGCTGACTGGATACGGGGGAAGGCTGAACCGGCGGGAGGTTTTTCTTAAGCGAATCGGGAGTCGTTTTCAAGACGAGCGTATCGTGTTTTATCCCTGAGTCCGACGCGGGCGTTTTCCCCGTATCGGGTTTAACGGCAGGATTTGAAACGGCCGTTTTCAGCGTATCGCCTGCGGCAGGCGGCGTCTGGCAGAATGAAGCGCGAAAAAATAAAATCCCCGCGCAGCAAAAGCAAAGGGCAATTGCCGGACGCGGGGTCATTTTAATTTGACGCTTAATGTATTTCAAGATGCCGGACTTCTTCCCTGTGAACGCCCCTGACATGCGAGCTTTTTTTCCATGGTGGTGATACTCAGATATTTCGGCATGATTTCAGAGGCCGTTGTCCATCGTGACGGATCGTTTTTCGCCTCAATTGCCAGGCGCGCGCATGCCAGGCCTCGTTGTACCGGGAATTTTTCCAGGGCATACGAAGCGCCCGGTCTTTCAATAAGGAAATCAAACGCCGTGCTCTTTTCATGGCCCAGCGTGTCGGTAATGACGATGTCGCCCCGTTCAAGGCTGTCGCGAAACCTGCCTATGGGCGCCAGCGTGTCGTCGTGGGTCCTGGCCAGTGTATCGCCCCCCGGCGCGAAACGCGCCCAGAAAACATCACCGTTACGGGCGTCGAACGCCACGGCAAGGGGCTTTTCACGGTTGTTCCAGGCCACGGCCGCGCTTTCGAGTGAAGAAACCGCCAGGACTTTGATGTCGCGGCCGATACAGAATCCTCTGATGAATGAGATTCCTATTCGCAAACCGGTAAATGAGCCCGGGCCCACCGCTATCGCGATGGAATCTATTTCCGGAGCTTTGACGGCGCAGGTTTCAAAAAGGAATTCAATGCTCCGGCTTATGTGCTCCGCATGCGAATTGCGCATATACCGGGAAACACCCAGGAGCCCGTGATGTTCGTCGGCAAGCCCGATGCCCAGTTCCCCCGACGAGGTATCTATGCCAAGAATATAGCTCATGTGAGCGCGCCGTTAAGCCGGTTGCGTGCGGTTTGAATCAAAACGTCAAGAAGCCCGGAATAGGAGCCGCCCGACGCTTGAAAAGACTTGGGCAGCAGCGAGTTGGCCGTCAGTCCGGGCAGCGTATTGACCTCTAAAACATAAAAGACGCCGTCTTTGAATATCATATCGGTCCGTGACACCCCGCGACAACCCAGGGCGTTGTGCGCCTTGAGGGCAATTTCCCGTATGCGCGCCAGCATTTCGGGGCCGCGCGGAGCGGGGCAGATTTCCTCCGAGCCTTTGTCCCGGTATTTTGCGTCATAATCGAAAAATTCGGCTGCCCGCGGCCTTATTTCTATAGGGGGCAGCGCATCGACCTTTCCATCGGGAAACTCGAGCACCGGACAGGTAAATTCAACGCCCTGAATGGCCGACTCGATCAGGATCTCGTCCGCGTGTGGTGAGAATTCGTCAAGCAAATTTCCGAGAGTTGCCATATCGACCGCCCTTCCCATGAGCCTGCTCGACCCCGATTGCGGGCACTTGACAAAACAAGGAAATCCGTGGCGGGCGGCGATGCTTTGAGCTGAACATCCGGGGTGCAGCTTTCCAAACAGGGAAAACGGCGGGGTCTGCAACCCGCATTGCAGGAAAAGATATTTGCTGATGATCTTGTTCATGGCCAGGGCGGAGGCAAGGACGCCGGGGCCGTTGTAGGCTATTCCTAATGTATCAAGAAATCCCTGGAAACGTCCGTCTTCTCCGGCCTCGCCGTGCAGGGCCAGGAAGGCCACCGCGCAACGACCCCAAAGCTCCCTGGAATCGAGGGCGTTAAAGGGCCCTTTAAAAAAGGGTGATTGGCCGGCGGCGGTCGCCAGCGCGTCAAGCGATGAGATTTCCTCGAGTTCCAAAACCGTGCCGGGTCCCATGTCCCGATAATAATAACGATTGTCTTTGGTAATGACGATTGCCCTGACGTCATATTTGTTCCGGTCAAGGTTTTGAAGCACCTGATGGCCGGAGCGCAACGATATTTCATGCTCCGCCGACCTGCCCCCCATCACGACGCATAATGGTATTTTCATGTCCGCGCGTCTTTCATTTTCTTCGTGATGACCTCGACGCACGCGGCGGCGGCGATCCTGTATTGCTCGCGTGAATCGCGTTCGCGGATGGTTACGGTATCGTCCTGCATGGTCTGTCCGTCGACGGTGATGCAATACGGCGTTCCGGCCTCGTCCTGGCGCGCATAGCGCCGGCCGATCGCCGAGTTCACGTCGAAGGCGGCCCTGACGGAATTATCGAGGAGGTCCTTGAAGATCTTTTCCGCTTTTTCCGGCATACCCTCTTTTTTGACAAGAGGCAGCACGGCGGCCTTGATGGGGGCCAGCGCCGGATGGAATCGCATGATCACGCGCTGGGCATCTTCCTTGTCTACGTCGTAGGCGTCGATGAGAAAGGCGAGCGCGGCCCGGTCGGCTCCTGCGGCCGGTTCGATGACGAAGGGAAACATGCGTTGCTTGGTCTCTTCGTCGAAATAGGCGAGGCTCTTGCCGCTGAATTCCGAGTGGCGCTTGAGGTCGAAATCGGTGCGGTTGGCGATGCCTTCAAGCTCGCTCCAGCCGAACGGGAAGAGATATTCCACGTCGCAGCATGCCTTTGCGTAGTGCGCAAGCTCGTCTGGAGCATGGTCGCGCAGGCGCAGGTTGTCTTTACGGATGCCATGCTTCAAATACCAGTCAAGGCGGGTTGTGCGCCAGTAATCGTACCACTGCGCATCGGTGTCGGGCATGCAGAAAAACTCCATTTCCATCTGCTCGAATTCCCGGGTGCGGTAGGTAAAGTTGCCGGGCGTGATTTCGTTCCTGAAGCTTTTTCCGATCTGCGCGATGCCGAACGGCGGTTTGAGCCGCGTGGCCTGCTGGACGTTTAAAAAGTTGACGAAAATGCCCTGGGCCGTCTCCGGGCGCATGTAAACGACGGCCGACTGGTCGTCCACGGGCCCCATGAAAGTCTTGAACATGAGGTTGAATTTCCGGACTTCGGTAAGCTGGCCGCCGCACTTGGGGCATTTTGACAGGTTTTCCAGGTGGTCGGCCCGGAAACGTTCCTTGCATGATTTACAATCCACGAGCGGATCGGTAAAACCGGAAAGATGCCCCGACGCTTCCCATACTTTAGGGTGCATGAGAATGGCCGCGTCGAGGCCCACGATGTCGCGGCGGTTGGTCACCATTGAGCGCCACCACGCTTCCTTGACATTGCGCTTGAGCTCGACGCCCAGCGGGCCATAGTCCCAGCAGCTGTTAAGTCCGCCGTATATTTCGCTGGATTGAAAGATAAACCCGCGCCTTTTGCAGAGCGAGACGATTGTTGACATCAAATCAGGGGCTTTGGCCATTTCGGGATCCTTTGAAGAAAAAATCAAAAAATAAAAGAACGTAAAAAATACGTTCTGCGCTGGTGGCTTTGGAAACGGGATTTTTGACCGGGCCGAATAAAAACGCCATTCACCATGTACGTCTAAGGATTTTTAATCCCCATTGAGTTAAGGATCATTGTCGCCAGCGTGTCGTAGCCCTTCTGGTTAGGGTGCAGCGATGGAATTTCCGGCCCAAAAAGAGCGGGATTAGGCGTGTCGTTAACGGCGAATGTATGATACGCATCGACGTTCGCAATTTGCCAGGAGAGGCTTTTTTTGACTGCAACTGAGTCCGACAACCATGCGTTGAAGAGCGAATCTTGTCCGCGTAAAGGCACATAAGGCAATCCATTAATAACATAAATGCCTGCTTTGGGATTGTTTGCATGGGCGGTATTGACGATGTCCATTAGATACCCCAGTTCCGTAACGCTATATCCACCGTTGACTCCGAGCATAATTACCCACCAGTCGGCGTTGAGCGTCGGGAAGGAATTAACCATCAGGGTCCATAATTCTTTAGCCGTGTATGACCCAACAGCAAAGCATGAATCGTCGGGCGATTGCGCCATATAATTTGTCACCAGCGGACCCACGGGCTTTACCTTTGCAATGCCCCCGAAAGAAGTCCTGAGGCCCGAAAGCACCTTTTTTCTGAATCCTCCGCTTACTCCATCGCAATCAAATCCGGAAACGATCGAATGCCCCGCGAAGCAAATCGTTCGCTGGAGCAGCGCCGTGAATGTCCCGGTGCACGAAGCGCTGTCGCCGAATTTGTCCTGCGCAACCAGCCTCCAGGAGTAGCTTGCCGTATCGATATTCCCGGCGGTAAAGCTGGAATCGCGCCCCTGGTATATTCGTGCGAGTTGACCGGAAGATTTTCCCAGGTAAAGCGAAAAAAGTAAAGAGTCGGATTTGCCGTTGGGGTCGAAAGCGGAGAACCTGAAAGTTACGCGTTTTTGAGCAAAGGTTGAATCCGTTGAACGGTAGCGGACGGTGTCGCCGTTTACCGGCGAAAGCATCCTGAGATTTTCCGGCGGAACATAATAGTAAATATGAAAACTGTCGATGGTGACTATTCCGCGGTTGTCGCGCACCCCGACGCCGATGGTTGCCGTGTCTTTTCCGAAGAAAGGAATTTTATGTTGCGGGACATTGCCGCTGTCGGTCCATGTTAATCCCCCGATGTTCCACAAATAAGCGACGATCTGCGCGCCGGGCTCGGAGGCCTGCAGCGTGACAAATATCGTATCGGCCATCGAGACCGTCGTGTCGCGCGGGTGAACAAGGGTCGGCGTTTGTGTGGCGACCGTAATGTTGATGGAATCGAAGATTGATCCGGTCATGCGGTCATCGGTCGCGCGCACCTTGAGCGAATGGACGCCCGCCGCAGTAGGGGGCCACGAGCGGCGCAGGGAGTTCCCAACGGTGGGCACCTCCTGCGGGGCATGGTCTATCGTCCAGAAAAAGCGCGAAATGGATGACGCATGGGAAATCACCTGCGCGACGATGGTGATGGTGTCATTGGCCCAAACGCTCGTATCATGCGGCAATTGCAATGGACTGATGTCGGTGCGGACGCGAACGAGCAGGGAATCGGGGTTGGAAACCAGGATTGCCTGGCTTGCCTGGGCCAATGCCTTGACCCAGATATGACGGCGTCCGGTATCGCCGACGGCCCACTGTTTAACATAGTAATTTGAAGCCAGGGTGTCTTTAAATGAAACGCCGCCGTCGAACGACCAGGTAAATACGTTTACTGATTGGCAATTTGAAAAACCGTTGACGGTCAGACGCATGGTATCGAGAGGAAAAGCCGCGGAATCCCCGCTCAGATGGACCACGGGCTTGCAGGGAAGGACAATAACGGTCAGCGAATCGGCAAATGAAGGCGCGCTCGTTTGCGACAGGGCCACTACCTCAATCGTACGGACGCCGGTGTCCGATTCGCTCCAATGCTTGAGGATCGTGGGACTGATAGTTGTATCTGCAAATGACCTTCCATTGTTGAACGACCATATGTACCACTTGACCGGGCGGGCCCCGGAACTTGAAACGGTATAACGGCTGGAATCGTCGGCCAGAACCGTGGAATTCCCCGTCAGAGCAACGACGGGGCGGTAGAGATTGACGGTAACGGGCATCATGACCGGAGTTGACGGCAGGCCCGTTTGGGTCAGGGCCACGGCGACTATCGCATGAACGCCGGTGTCCGGTTCGCTCCAATGTTTGATGATCGAGGGAACAGTTGTTGTATCTGTAAATGACATGCCGTTGTTGAACGACCACAGATACCGCTGCGCCGGGCATGGGCCGGAGGCGGATATTGTATAACGGTCCGAATCGCCGGCAAAAACCAGGGAAGCGCCCGAAAGCGAGATAATCGGGCGGCAGGCCCGAACAAAAACGGAAAGCGTATCGAAAATTGACGGCAGGCCCGTTTGGGTCAGGGCCACGGCGACTACCGCATGAACGCCGGTGTCCGGTTCGCTCCAATGTTTGATGATCGAGGGAACAATTGTTGTATCTGTAAATGATATGCCGTTGTTGAACGACCACAGATACCGCTGCGCCGGACATGGGCCGGATGCGGAAATTACATAACGGTCCGAATCGCCGGCAAAAACAAGAGAAGCGCCCGAAAGCGTGATAACCGGGCGGCAGGCCCGGACAAAAACGGAAAGCGTGTCGAAAAATGATGGGATGCCCGTTTGGGTCAAGGCGAAAGCCACTACGGTATGAGCGCCGGAGTCGGAATCGCCCCAATACCTGAAAATTGCCGGAACACTCGTCGTATCGGGAAATGACAGTCCGTTGTCAAAGGACCAAATAAATGTTTTCGCAAGACAAGGGCCGGAGGCGGAAATAGTAAACCTGGAGGAATCTTCGGTGGAAATCGAGGAATCACCCGAAAGCGCGATAATGGGACGGCAGACCCTTACCGTGATCCGGGTACATGCGGAATCGGAAACCTGATGCAGCGCATCGACTGTTTTTACCGTAAAAAGTTGGGCGCCCGAGTCATTCATGGTCCATACATGCGACATATACGGCACGGACGTTGTGTCTGAAGAAGCTTGCAGGCCGCTGAAGCGCCACACGTAGCGTACGATGCTGTCGGGAGCAAAAACCGTAATGGCGTATAATCGAACAGTATCGCCGGCTGAAACCGTTGTGTCGGCCATGGCTGTCAAACGGGGCTTTTCGAGCGGCTTCGTTGATTGCGTGCAGCGCAATACCATGAAAAAAATAAAAGCGCAACAGAGTATTAGTGACGGAATGAATGTTTTGTTATTCACGATGACTGCTTTTAAAAAATCGCCTTTCAAAACGAAAATAACTCGCTTAAGCAAGCAATGTCAAATTGATGGCGCTCCAATGCAAAATAATTATTTATACCGCTTTAAATTTTTTATCAAACGCTCCTCAAGGGGGACCGAAGCGTCTATCGAAAATTGCTTTCCGGTTATCATCTCAAACAGTTTTATGTAGCGCGACGAAAGTTCAACCACGAGGTCTTTCGGAGCTTCCGGCAAAACAGCGTCCTTATAGGGGTCGCAATGGTCCTTAAACCACAAACGCAGGAATTCCTTGTCGATATTTTCGGGTTCTTTGGATTTTTCAAAGTGGTCCTGATAGGTATCTTTAAGCCAATAGCGGGACGAATCGGGTGTATGGACCTCGTCTATGAGCGTGATCGCGCCTGATGCGTCGATACCCAATTCATATTTGGTATCGACCAGGATGAGTCCGTGGGCGGAGGCTATTTTTGTGCCGCGATCAAAAAGTTCAAATGCGATTTCTTCGCACTTTTCCCAGGTGGAAACGTCCATTATTGCCCGCTCGAGTATTTCGCGGGGCGAAATGGACTCATCGTGAAGGTCGGATTTCGTCGTAGGCGTGATGATGGGCTTCTCAAACTTCTGATTTTTGACCATGCCTTCCGGCAGCTCATTACCGCAGAGATTTCTTATGCCTTTGGAATACTGCATCCATGAGGAGGTATCGGTCGAGCCGGTGAGATAACCGCGAACCACGAACTCGATGGGCAACACTCTGCATTTTTTCGCCACGGTCGCGTTTGGATCAGGAAGGTCGATGAGATGGTTGGGCACAATGTCGCGGGTCTGTTCGAACCAAAAGGCGCTTACCTGATTCAGGACCTGGCCCTTGAATGGGATATTAGCTAGAATACGGTCGAAGGCGCTTTGCCGGTCGGTCGTAATCAGGACAAGTTTATCGCCAAGGTCATAGGTGTCGCGCACCTTGCCTTTTTTCCGGTTTGGCAATCCAATAAATGACGTGTCGTCAAGGCAGTTGTCCAAGTTTTTTTCGATCGTGCTTTTTGAGATCATGGTCTCTCCCCTTTAAGGAAAATCCGATTCCCGCGGCATTTCAAGGCCTTTTTCGCTGACGAATCCGTATTCTTTTTTGTCATGCGCAACGACGATGTTCCTGCCGTCGCCTTTGAGCGAAACTGAACCATGCGGAAAACGCGCCTTGAGCACATTCATGAGACACAGCGCTTTTTCCAGGCCGTCTCCCCGGTTGTAATTCCAGACTTCGTCGGGCTGGGCCATGCGTTTTCCGTCGTAAATTGACGGGCCCTCCATTGAAAGCAATTTTTGCCGTACCTCCTCAATATCCATTTTCCGGGCGCCTTCAACACACACCGGATTCCTTTCCATGGCCGCCTTGATAAACGGCTTCCAGGGCGACCTCGACATATCGCGGTAGGTCGCAAAGGCGAGATCGGCGACTGCATTTTTCGCGCGCATGGATTCGAGATAGTCCATGATTTCCTCTCGAGAGGCCGATGGATCGATGGCAAGCGCCTGTGAATCGTCCCACGTTTTGTCGGTTTCGGGAAGGCGCGGGTTGATCCGGCAAAACTCGGTGAGCCGCTTCATGACTTCTTCAACATCGAAGCAGCAGTGGTTAAGGCGCTTCTTCAGGGACTCGATGGTTGATGCGGAATCGAGCGACACGTCGTTTTCCCGGAAGAATTTTTCCACTTCGTCAAACATCAGCCGTTTTTCCATGGGTTGAGGATAAAATTCGTCTTCGTCGATTTCGTGAAGGAGATTTGCGCGTGTTGAATCGCTTACTTTGAATTTGCTGTTGTGTTCATACGAATAGACCTTCTCCGCCTCGATATACCTGGGCTTGCCGGAGGACCTGTACGTTATCTGGAAACATTTTTGATACGCGCTGTTCTGGCGAAGGAAATTGGCAAGGATCTCAAAGGTAATGTCCGTTGAAAGGAATGCGTTAAGTTTTTCGCGGAAAGACCCGAAGGCCTGCGGCGAGATCGTCGCGTAGGAATACAGCGTATGAATATAGCCGGTTTGGTGGGCGACGACCGTGACCCGCTCACGCTGAAGCGCCCGGCGCGCTTTTTCGGAAAGCTCCGTGCCGTTGAACCACATATTTTTCGTGACGATCCGCCGGTTGTTGGTTATGATGCCGTCGTTGATGTCGATAAAATTCTGCGAATGCAGGGGCGTGGCCAGAAGGAATATCCGATCCAGAGGAATACGGCCCACGGCGAAAAGCGCGCTTGCATACAGGGTGGAGAGCGAAACGCATTCGCCCGCCCCCGATGAGTATCCCGGCTTATTGGCAAAGGCCTCCATTGCTTCCAGCGTTTCGGTTTTCCAGTAGGGAATGACGTTTGAGGTGTATTTGTCGAGGCCGAAATGCCTGCGTATGTCGATATCGAAATAGTATTTGTCGCCTTCATAGCCGAACAGAGCGTTACTTTGCGACAGGGCCGCTTCGTCGATGAATGAGGAAAACCGCGCCAGTTCTTTTTCTTTCGTGGTCAGGCCCCAGGTGTCGAGGTCCAGATTAAAGTTGAAATGGTCGATGATGTATTGTTTAAGGCGCAGGACCCTGCGGTACGGCGTCAGTTTAGGAAAATCCCTGAACCAGGGGTCGTTTCTCCATTGCCACAGATTGGCCGACATGATATTGGCAAGGACCAGAGAATAGAGGATCTCGGGGAAAATAAAAATTTCCATATCGGAGAGGGTAATTGCCGATGAATACTTTTCAAGCGATTGAGGGGAATTCGGATCGTACATCGTTTGAGGGACCTTTGCATATTTCCGTTTTTTTATGGGCCAGCAGCAGGACGCCCACATTCAAATACGTGAACCAGAAACTCCACAACGGGACCATATAGCTGAAAAAAATCATTCCAATGAAAATTGCCCACAGGCTGACGCGAAGCAATGTCGGTTGTTCCATTGTATTTTGGTAAAAAATACCTAATCCGCAGCCTAATATAAAGATTAAAAAAAACATTCCCCACAAACCGAAATCCTTATAAAAATGCCAGATGAAAATAATCGTATTCAAACCTCGTACCTTTACAACAGATTCATTATAAAGCGAATCAAAACGATACTGGGACGAGAAAATGCCTTCCAAGTGCGAAAAGAAAAATAATGGTCTGAGCAGTTCGAAGCCAAAGCTTCGGGGATAAAACGAGCCGCCGTCTATGTATTTTTGGACCGCATAATCAAAATTCCAAAAATTATTTGCGACATATGCATATCCTGTCGAAGCCCAGAGATATTTTTTTGGCATTCTAATTTTCATGCTTGTTGTAAATGAATTCGCGGATTCGTGTTTGATCCTTGAAAAGGAAATCATTAACAAGAACCCAAGGCCGATGGCAACAAAGAAGAGAAAATGTTTTAAGGACAATCGTTTCTTTCCATAATGAAACAAAACGATCGCGAAAAGGAAATATCTAAACAAATCCAACCGCGTCACTAGCGTTAAATACAAGGCCAGAACCAGGAGTGAAAAAGCAACAACGATTACCAGCATCCACTTATGCAGGTCGGCCCAGAATACAATTTCAGTAGCGAGAATTAAGCTCAGAGGGCCGAAAAACCAACCGCGATTAACAATTATATGGGAGGTTAAGAAAGTTATTCTTGCACTTTCGGGATTTTTAGCAAATGCAGGAATAATGCCGGTATAAAAGACCCCAAAAAAATAGCTGGCTGAAAATATAAACGCGCATAGGGCCCAGATTCCATAAAACCAATTCCAATCGATTTTTTTTGCATCTTCTTCGATCCAGCGTTTTACGCCGTTAAATGGTGAGCCGGAAAAGGGATGCGTTGCTTTTTTCAATAGAAAAATAATAGCCCCGCTGGAAATAAAGACCGAACAGCTTCCCCAGAAAAGAAGGTTTGTTGAAAGGCCCCACTGGGATTGGGCGGAACTTAAATTCAGGGATAAAATCGAAAGCAAGAGTGAGTAGGTCAGAATAAAAAAACGGCCGGGTGAAAAAACATCCTGCTTTTTCTTTATGGTCACTACCAGTATAATGCAAAAAACAAAAAAGTATAGGAATGCCATTTTTTAGGGTCCTTCAATGCGCAAGGGATGGGTTCGTTTATTGGGTTTAATGAAGAAATGCGTGAGTATTTCCTGGATCTTATAATAGTGTCCGGTTTTGGATTGTTCCTGTTTCCCGTACCACTCGTACAGGCAGATACAAACCGAGGAAACAATTATTCCCGCGAAGAAAAACAGGATGCAGAGTATGCTTCGCAGCGGACTGGACCGTTTTTGCGGGGCATGGGCAATATCCAGAATTTGAATTACGGGAACGTCGTCGGCCTCTTTAAGTTTCGCCTGTTCCCACATTTGATGCGAGAACTGGTACAGCGCTTCCTGAAATTTGACATCGCGAAGCAACAACGCATAGCTCTTCGCTTTTTCGGGGACGCTTTTTAGAGGAATAAGCATTTCACCGTTGCCGTTTTCCATATACTCGTTGATTTTTTTTAACAGAATTCTTCTAGTCAGATAAAGTTCATGAAGCTTTGGATTGTCTGTTTCCAATTGACTTTTATTAAGTTCAATCTGCAAATCTATTTCCTCTCTTTTGGCCTCTAATTCCGAAAGCGCATTTATCGCGTTTTTAGTTTGTTGTTCAAGATCGAAAATATTATTATGCATTTTAAATTGGGTCATTTGCTCGGTTACGGAATCCAGTGATCGTTTGATCGATGCGATTCTTTGGGCGAAGAAAACACGGGAGCTTTTTGCATTATCTCTGGATAATTCATAAGACCTAAGGTTTAGCTCGTTGACCATGAAGTTTGCCATGTCGGCCGCATTTTGCGGGTTGGTGTCGGTGACGCATATGTCTATGTTTGAGTATTTGTCCTCGGTGATGGAAACATTTTTAGATAATTGCTTAATGACATCTTCAATATAATAATTTTTTGATTTCAAAAAGCCGTATCGATTGGCAAGATCAAAACGGTTTATTACCGATTCCGCCATTTTTCTGCTCTGCAAAATGCTTAACAACAAGTCGTTGTTTTTTTCCTCAAGGAAATTGAAGTTGCTTTTCAAGTCTCTGATGGGTAAAGAAGACATTATAGAACCTAATTGAAACTGGTCCTGGTTTTTTTGGGTGAAAATGACCGCCTGGGCCCGATACAGTTTTTTTAAAGATAAACCATACACTAACCCGGTTGTACTAAAGAAAATCATGATGATTAAAAAGATTATTTTATGCCGCGCGATAAGCAGCACATAATCAAGCATGCTGATCATGGTAATTCCTTCGCGATGGAAAAACGCTACAAGATTTAATATAGCTAATTTAACGTAACAAGGCTATTCCCTTGAAAAATAGTGTTTACTGTAGGGAAACAGCATGGATGTTTGTGTCCCGGAGCTCGGGACGATGTTCGCTTTGATTTTGCCTGAGTAAAAAGTAATTTAATCGTGTCGCATGAAACATTCAATTGAAAAGAGGATTCACCGCGCAATTCAGGATAAAGTCTTCCCCGGATGCGTCGTAGGCATTATATGGCTCGATGGCAATCGGTCGGTTATGCCTTTTGGCCGCCACACCTATGATCCCGGTTCTCCGGAAATGGGGGAGGAGACCATCTTTGACGTCGCCTCCATTACAAAAGCAATTCCAACATCATCGCTTGCGCTGACGCTTCTTGATGCTGGGAAATTAAAGCTTGACGATACGCTCATTACCTACGTGCCGGAATTTAGAAACTCTTACAGGCACAGCGTGCTGATCCGGCATTTGCTGACGCAAACGCTTGATTTTGGGTTTCGATTATCGGTTTACAAAGATAAAAAACCCGACGAGCTCCTTGATGCGATTTTTACCGCCGAATTCAAGGCAAGGCCCGGCACGACTTTTTATTACGCAAACGCCACCAGCATTTTGCTGGGGCTGGTTGTGGAGCGGATATGCGGAAAGGACCTGCCGACCCTGGGCCAGGAAATATTTTTCGGGCCCTTGAATATGCTCCATACGACATTTTTTCCGGAAAAGTTTGGCCGTGAGGAGATCGCGCCCACCGAAATCGATCCCTGGCGCGGAAGAATGGTGCAGGGCGAGGTGCATGACGAAAGCGCTTTCGCGCTTCGACCCAAAATCGCGGCGGGTTCGGCCGGACTGTTTTCCACGGTCCCCGATATTCTCAATTTTATCGATATGCTTCTGCATGACGGGACCTGCGGAAACAGGCGGTTCTTTTCCCCGGGAGTTATTGAGATGATGCAAACCAACCAGGTCGATATTCCCGGAGTGAAAACCGGCCTTGGCTGGGAGCTTTGCCAGCCCCGTTATATGGGTAGCCATTGCTCGCCGCACTCAATCGGCAAGACAGGGTTTACAGGCTGCGTCTGCGTGTGCGATCGCACCAAAGGCCGGGGCGTTGTGCTGCTGTCGAATTATACGTTTCCAACGAGAAAAAAGGACATGTCGATGATTAATTCTGTGCGGAGCGATATTGCGGATATTGTATTTTCTGTTGATTGACCAGGATTCCCCAAAGGAGCTTTAAAGGTGTCAAAAAAACAATTTAAGAAACATATCGGCTGCATCGGCGCGGGCTATGTGGGCGGGCCGACTATGGCGGTCATTGCAGCCCAATGCCCGGATTATCTGGTTACCGTCGTCGACATAAATGAAAAAAGGATATCGGCATGGAAAACCGATGATCTTCCGATTTTTGAACCGGGGCTTCTGGACATCGTAAAAAAAGCGCGGGGCAAAAACCTGGTTTTTTCTTCCGATGTCGATGCCACGATACGTGACTCGGATATCCTGTTCGTTTCGGTCAACACTCCCACGAAAACTTTCGGGGAAGGAGCGGGCAAGGCGGCAGACCTTCAATATTGGGAAGCGACCGCCCGGAACATCATCAAGGCATCGGATTCGGACAAGATCATCGTTGAGAAAAGCACCCTGCCGGTCCGTACCGCGGATGCCATGGACCGTATCCTCAACGCGAATAAAAAAGGGATACATTTTGAGGTTCTGTCTAACCCCGAGTTCCTGGCCGAAGGGACCGCTATTAAAGATTTGCTCCATCCTGAGCGTGTTTTGATCGGTTCCCGCGAAACCCAGCGGGGTCTTGAGGCCCGTCGGGAAATTGTGGATATTTATACCAATTGGGTGGACAGGTCAAGGATCATAACCAGCAATGTCTGGAGCGCGGAATTGTCAAAGCTGGTTGCCAACGCTTTTCTTGCGCAGCGGATATCTTCGATAAACAGCATCTCGGCCTTGTGCGAGAAGACTGAGGCTGACATTTCGGAGGTGTCATATGCCATCGGCACGGACAGGCGCATCGGTCCTAAATTTCTGGATTCAAGCGTGGGGTTCGGCGGTTCGTGTTTCAAGAAGGACATCCTTAATCTTGTTTATATATGCGAACATTACGGGCTGAGCGAAGTGGCCCAATATTGGGAGAGCGTGGTAAGGATGAACGAGTACCAGATACGGCGGTTTGTCAATACCATGGTCCAGGCGATGTTCAGTACCGTGGCGCGTAAAAAGATCGTGCTGCTGGGGTTTGCGTTTAAGGCCGATACCGGCGATACGCGCGAGTCTCCGGCCATTTATGTGGCCAGGAAACTCATGGATGAACAGGCAAACCTGGTCATCAGTGATCCGCAGGCCCTTGAAAATGCACGCCTCGATCTGCGCGGAATTGCCGCGGGGCTCGATTTTGAGAAAGACCCCTATAAAGCCGCGAAAGGCGCCCACGCCCTGGCGGTAATGACCGAATGGCAGGAATATAAAAAGCTTGATTTTAAGAAAATATTCACAGGCATGGAAAAACCGGCGTTCATTTTCGACGGCCGCAACATTCTCGACCATAAACGTCTTTTTGAAATTGGATTCAACGTTTATCCGGTGGGCAAGCCGGCGATGTCGCACTTCTGATTACCATTTTCCTGTTTTTTTTGCTTCGACCTTCGGGAAATTTTCAAGCTCTTTTTCCGCCTTGTCGATTTGCGCCTGCGGAAGCGAGTAGTCCGAAAGTTTCCCTTCAAAATATTTCTGGTACCCCAAAAGATCCATGTGGCCGTGCCCGCTGAGGTTAAAAAGTATAACCTTCTGTTTTCCTTCTTCCTTCGCTTTTAATGCCTCCTGGATCACTGCCGCCACCGCGTGGCTCGTTTCCGGGGCAATGATCATGCCTTCCGTGTTGGCCCACTGAACGGCCGCCCTGAAGCATTCGAGCTGCGGGATCGCACGCGGCTTAATCAGGCCTTCGACGGCGGCCTGGCTCACCAGCGGCGACATGCCGTGATAACGCAGCCCTCCGGCATGGATCGGCTCGGGGATGAAATTATGGCCCAGGGTATACATGGGCAGAAGCGGCGTCATACCGGCCGAATCGCCAAAATCATACCTGAATATGCCCCGCGTAAGGCTGGGGCACGAAGCGGGCTCCACGGGAATTATCTCGATGTTTTCGCCGTTAATTTTATCGTTGATAAAAGGAAATGACAGTCCCGCGAAGTTGCTTCCGCCGCCGGCGCAGGCGATGACGACGTCCGGCTTTTTAATGCCCGCTTTCTTAAGCTGTTTCTTCGCTTCAAGGCCGATGATGGTCTGGTGGAGCATCACGTGGTTAAGCACGCTGCCGAGCGAATATTTTGTATTGCCGGATGGATCTGACACCGCCGCTTCAACGGCCTCGCTGATCGCGATGCCGAGGCTGCCGGGGGTGTTCGGGTCTTTTTCCAGAAAACTCCTGCCCGCCTTGGTTTCGGTGCTGGGGCTCGCGACGCACTTGGCGCCCCAGGTTTCCATCATGACCCTGCGGAAAGGCTTCTGGTCGAAGCTGATGCGGACCATGAAGACCTTGCATTTCATTCCAAGGAGCGAGCATGCGAAGGCAAGGGCGCTGCCCCATTGTCCCGCGCCGGTTTCGGTCGTGATGGTTTTGGTGCCTGCCTGCTTGTTATACCAGGCCTGGGCGACGGACGTGTTGGGCTTGTGGCTGCCGGCAGGCGAAACGCTCTCGTCCTTATAGTAAATCTGCGCCGGGGTCCCAAGGGCCTTTTCAAGGTATACCGCGCGCTTGAGCGGGGAAGGCCTCCACCGGTACAGAATGTCGAGCACTTCCGCCGGGATGTCGATCCAGCGCTGCTGGCTTATTTCCTGCTCGATGAGGGCCATGGGGAAAATCGCCGTCATCATCGCCGGGTCCAGCGGAGCGCCGTTGGGGGCCAGAAAGGGCTGCATCGGGGAAGGAAGGTCCGCGCCAAGGTTATACCATTGACGGGGAATTTCACTTTCGTCAAGATTAATTTTTACTGACATAAGGTCTCCTTGAAGAGAAATAAAATAAAGAAATGATCTTTAATAAAATTTGGCATGATCGGAATTATGTCTTAAATTAATATAATAATCCGTTGGGGCAAAACAAAGCCAGTTATTGAACCTTATGAATGCTCAGTATATGCGCGGCGATCCTGCCATTTTTTTGGAAAAGAACTCTGTTCGTGGTGCGTTTCTTTCGCCTACATTGAGTCCTTCTTGACAGCAACAAGTTTAAAACAGCCTGAAATCAAGTGGATGGGGAATAAAAAGCGGAGAAACTTTATAAGAAGTTTATTATTTTTTGCAAATCCAAGCGCCGCGAGTTTTTGTTCCCAAAGAAAAATCTGGGCGCTTGCTTCAATGGGCAGAAATCCATTATGCTTTAGCAATTTTTTTATTTCTTTCAATCCATAACGTCTCGGATGAAAGTCCTTCTTGGAAATATTTTCCTTGATCCATTCATAATAGGAAAGACGATTAGGCAAGTACGTAATAATGAGCTTGCATTCGGGTTTTATTACACGATACAGCTCTTCCAATGATTTGTAATCGAATACCGCGTGTTCGAGCGCGCCCGAGGCAATCACGGCATCGAACGTATTGTCTTCGTAGGGCAAATGCACATGATCGGAAAGCTTCCGATAGCTTAATCGGGCCGCTTTATTAAATTCCTTGAACATGTCCGGTTCCCGGAAATCGCATCCATGTATTTCCAGGTCATCGCCGAAAACGGCTCGGACCATGCACGAGTCAGGCGCATGATTGCATCCCCAATCCAGGATTTTGCCGTGTTCGGGAAGAAACCGCAAATACCACGCAAATGTATATATTTGATTAATGATGTTTCCAGGAGAGCTGTGCTGCCCTAAATAGCTGTTCTCGGGATGTGACTTTAGTTCCTTATCGTATAACCCAAGCAATAAATCGAAAAGATCAACGGGGCTTTTATTTATCCTGGTTTGGATTGGGAAACGCGTTGGCAAATGGGTCCGGTGGCTCTTCATGTATTTTCTTAACGTCTGAAAGGGGAACTATTTCTTATGGGAAAAATATGATTTGAAAAATACTTTAGGCTTTGTAACTAGGGGAAATTATTCCGCCTTATAAATGCTCAGCACATGCGCCGCGATCCTGAATGAAAAGTGGTTGATGCGGTCGATTTCTTCGATGAGATCGATGTGGATGGAAGTGGTCTGGAGCGATTCTATTTTCCTTTTATAGAGTCTTTCCAGATGCCGGTCATAATACGACTCGAAATCCGCCTTGAAAGCAGCTTTGCTTTCAAAAACTTCCATGGCGAGCTTTTTGTCGCTTAAGGTAAACGCCGCGACCGTTTTTTTCAAAAGGTCGCAGGTCTTTCCGAAAAAATTGAGGATTTCCTGCTTGCCTTCAATTGAAAGAGGATAGAGGCTTGTTTCGATTTTTCCGGCAAGCTCGATGATGCTCTTGGAGGCCACGTCGCCGATATGTTCCAGTTCCGTGGTCACCATGATCATTTCGTAGGCTTTCGCGGATTCGTCTGGGCTCAGTTCGGTTTTTGAAATACTGGTACAATACCTGATGATGGATTCATGCAGGAAATCGACCTCGTCGTCCTGTCGGGCTATGCCGCTGATGAGCGAAGAATCGACGTTCTGAATGACGTCACAGCTTTTTTCCACCATACTTACCACAAGATCCGACATCCGGGATATTTCTTTCAGGCATTGGGAAAGGGCCACGGCCGGCATGCTAAGGAGCGAATTATTAAGGAACTGCACATGATATGCCGTGGCAGGCGAGGTTTTTTTCCTGACAAGTTTCAAAACCAGTTTCGAAAAAGGCGTTAAAAGCGGGAGGCAGACAATTGAAACAAAAATATTAAAGAGCATATGAGCATTGGCAATCTGCATTTCCATGGAAATGCCCTCATGCGGTAAAATTCCCGGCAAAAAACCAACAAGGGGGAATACGAGGCATACGCCAATAAGCTTAAACAGGAAATGCGCCCATGCGACCCGCAGGCCTTCCAAATTTGCGCGGACGGTCGCGAGAAACGCCGTGACGCAGGTGCCGAAGTTGGCGCCGATGATAAGCGGCAGATAATTGACGATGCTTGGTTGCCATGTTCCCGAAGCGTGAAAAGCGATGGGAAGCGCCAGGAGAATGGCGATGGTGCCTGCGCTGCTTTGGATAATGGCAGTAAATGCGGTTCCGATCATGAGCCCATACAACGGATTGGTGAGGCTATGCACAATAAGATTTTTGAAAAGCGGCAAAGTGCATAACGGTTCAACGGCCTGGCCCATATAGTGCATGCCGAAAAAAATGAACCCGATGGCCAGAATGAGCTTGCCGTAGAGCGAGGTTTTTTTATGTTCGGGCGCGAGGGAAAGCAGGTATCCGGCGGCAATAAGCAAAGGGGCCAGATAGTAGAATTTGAAAGCCAAAAGCTGTATGGTAAAAGAACTTGCCACGTCCGCGCCTAAAAGCATTCCCAGCGATTGTCTCAATGTCAACATGTTCGCGCTAGCAAGCCCAACGAGCATGACTGACGTTGCGGACGACGATTGCGTTATAAGGGTCGCGCCCATGCCGGCGATAAAAGCTAAAAGCCGGTGCCGGGTTATGAATGCGATGAATTTCTTAATGTGGGAGCCGCCCAGGCGGTTAAGGTTCTTGTTTCCCATCTGCATGCCGTAAAGAAACAAACTAAGGCCGCACAGCAGCGAGAAAAGATCGAAAATGGAAAATGATTGCATAGGGTTGAAGCGCCTTTCCAGCGCCGAGAGTATTTTTATTGTAAAATGGCGCCTACCATAAAACCAGCGGAATATTTCTGGATGAATAAGACAATCGTAATTACTCAGCCCCGCTCGCAAAGCGAAGTCGAAGCGAGCAAGCATGAAAACGAGTTCCCTTCGGCTTCGTTCAGGGAACGTGGGCAGTTACAAATAATCACTATCATTTTATTGGTCCTGTGTTGCCTCGTGGAAATATCGCTTGCGAAAAAAGAAAAAGAAATCGCCATTGTCGCAAGCGGCGAGACTCATGCAATGCTTTTTCCCTGCGACTGCCCGGTCAATCCGGGTGGCGGGCTAGCCAAGCGCGCGCACGCGCTGGCTACGCTTCGCGACTCCGCGGATATGCTGCTATTAGATGCGGGCGGCTTTGCCGGAGGCGGCATGTATGATTCGTATACCGAGGGCCGTTCGCGTGATTCCCTGCGCACCATCGCCACGATAAAGGCCATGGCGGCCATGCGTTATGACGCGGTTGCCATCGGCGACGACGACCTGCAGTACGGCGGCACGTGGCTTGCGCGCATGGCCATTGAAAATAAACTCCCGCTTGTTTCCGCGAACTGCGAATTCACGGACCACACGCCTGTTGCGTCGTGTTACGTACTTGTCAAAAAAGGCGCCGTCACCTTTGCGATCACGGGGCTTACCACGCAGGAAAGGCTTTTTCCGCTCGATGAATCGATAATTGTTTCGCCGCCCCTCGCGGCCCTGCGGAAAATCTGGCATGAAATGAAAAAAAAGTCCGACTTTCAGGTCGTGCTGTCGCATCTGGGCGAAGACGCCTCGCGTATGGTACAGGACTCGTTTCCGGATTGCGCGATAGTGGTAAATGGCCATAGAAAACAAGGCACCGAAGCGGTCGTGGAAACCTCGGGCCGGATTTTCATGCAGTTCGGTTTTGAGGGAAAGAGCCTTTCCTTCGCTTTTGCCGCGCCTGTAAACCATTCATTATCAATCAAAAAGGAGGGGTGGCTATCCATCGACGCGGATATTCCTGACGACGAAACGGTCTTGAAAATACTACAGCCTCCGGGTTCCGTTACACCCGATGGAAAACCGGCGTCGGCGAAACCCGCGGTTCCCGCGGTTTTCGACCTCTATATCATGAGTCAATGCCCCTACGGATTAAACGCCTTGCGGGAATTCACGGCGTTCATCGCTTCGTTTCCCGGCGTCGAATGGCGCCTGGGTTTTATCGGCACTTTGGGCCCCGACAGTTCATTAGCTTCTCTTCACGGCAACAAGGAAGTTGACGATGAAATGCTCTGGCTTGCGGTGCAATCGCTGTATCCGCGCAAATGGCCGGATTTTCTGCAACAGCGGGCCATGGCGCCTAAATTGTCAAGCGAAGCGACGGCCCTCAAAATGGAGATGCCTTTGGCGCGACTGCAAAAATGGGCAAAGGAAAAAGGGAAAAGGGAATTGTCCATGCATTACGCGCGGTCGATGAGGCTGGGCATAACCGCCTCCCCGACGCTTCTTGTCAATAATGTCCCGGCTGAAATGGAAATATCGAAACCGCGGCTCGCTAAAACCGTGTGCGGCGAAAGCCGCCTTTCCGCGTATTGCGATTCGGTGCCCGAATGTATTGACAACAGCGACTGTAAAAAGAAAGGCATGGACGGCGTTTGCGACCAGATAAGCGGCAAGGCGCGTTGCGTTTTCACGAGGGCTCCGGCCTTCACGTTTACCGTGCTGCTGCCCGATTCCGGGATAACTCACCCCGAATCGGAAGTCATCGGCACGACGAGGGACATATTTCAGGGCGCGGTCGTGGAAACGGTTTCGGTAACGTCCAAGAAAGGAAAACAACTGCTGGCGGATTTTTCGCCAAAGGCCCTGCCCTTTTACATGTTCGATATCAAAGCTTCGCATGCCGTTAATTTTTCAAAAATCGAGGCCGGGCTGGAGCTAAAAAACGGCGCGTATGCGTTTAAGGACGGATATGTCAAGAATTCCTACTTTTTCAAGCGGCCGCTCATGCCGGGCGAATGCGTTGTGTTTATCGACCCTTTGTTCAGCGGCGTCAAGGACGCGCTGGCCATCGCGCTCGCCAAACGCGGCAACGCGCGCGTGAGCGTAAAACCCATTATTTTCATTCATCCCGACAGCAGTAAACTGTCGGGTGAAGACCAGTTGCGGCGCGACGAAGCCGAACGGTGGCTGCTTCTCGGAGAAAAATACGATGCAAAGTACGGCGCCTACCTTACGGAATACCTCAAGAAAAACGCCCCCTCATACTGGTTCCTCACCATGCGCGATCTCGGCATCGACGTGGACGACTTTGTCAAGCAGATTAAAAACGACCCGCGCCGTCTGCAAAAACTCTGGGCCGCCCTTTCGGAACTGGGCATTGCCGGGCCGGTCGAGGCGCTCATTAACAACAGGGAAGTCGTGCCCGTTAAAAGCCCCAAAGAACTTGGAGAGATCCTCGAAAGGATCAAATGACTAACCCGCCGAGGGGCGGATAAGTCTCTGTATGCAGGAATTGTATACGCGGGACGCGTATATAATTCAGCTACAGAGACTAACACGCGGACAGCACGTGGCGCACGCTGATTTCAGTCAAACATGATTGATCGCCCGAACATAAATTTCTTCTGTCAAGGTGGCAGGGTGAACATGCCCGGTTTTTACACAGCACGGTCACGTTTCTTCCGCGAGGGGCCCAAACCCGCGGGTCCGACGGCCCGAACAACGCGATGGTCCTGCATCCAAGCGCGGCCGCCAGATGTGTCACCCCGCCGTCATTTCCGATAAATAATTCACACCTGCAAAGTAAGCGCGCAAGCGCCAATAGCAATTGGTTGGCAAATAAATAGTCGGTTTCAGGAAAAACCAGCCCTTTCTCCGCAGGCCCTGAAATCCAGACTATTGGCTGCCCTTTCGCACGGAAATGGTCAGCGACCGAAAGAAACCTCTCGAAGGGCCAGTTTTTTTTAATGCTGCCGCTCCCCGGATGAATTGCAACCGGATGAATTTCCAAAGGAACCACCGGGTCCGATCCAGCGCGGGTTGAAATTTCAATGCGAGGCGTTTTTTCTTCCTGGGAAAGTCTTGATACATCGGTAAAAATAGACAGATGATAGTCAACCACGTGTATTCTACCCGTCGGAAACGGTGTTTGAGATAAACAACGAATTCCGGCGGCATGTAAGTTGGCGATAAGCGGGGAATCGGAATCGGCAAAAGCGATTCCTTGTGAAAATGGAGCAAGGATTTTGAAAATTTCCGGATTGAATTTGTCCGAAAAAAGCGCCGCAAAGCGTGATTGATTGACATCAAGGAAGCCGTCGACTATCCCGGTCTCGGTCGCGAACTTTCCGATAATGGGATTTCCAAGCAAGATAAGCCAAAAATTATCATGACGCTTTTTCCAATAGACGATGGCTGGAATGGTCGTGATAAAATCACCCAAAGCGCCCGAATGGTATAAGAGAGTTTGTTTGATGGGTTCGGTCATGACTGGAAAATTAATTGTGAGTTTTCATAATTCAATGCGTCCCAACGTTCCAGCCATGCCTGAAGGAACCGCCTATCATTTAATACCCTGACGGAGCAAAGCGACGTGACAGGGCCTTATACCGCCAGTGCAGCGGTTGTTTTAGGCTGGCTGTGTTGGTGGCCGGTTATCGGGCAGATGTCTTATTTCGCGGCGCACCTTTTGATTCGTTTTTCTTTATGATGAATTCTTTTTCAAGTTCTTTGACTGTCGGTAAACTGCCCTTAAATTCCTTGGGTAATGATTTTACAATTTTAGTTTCCCAATTCGCGATACCGATAGGTTTGTTGATATCCCGAAGAGCATATTCGACATCGACCTTGTCTTTTGATCTGCACAGGAGTAATCCAATGGATGGTTTGTCATCCGGATGTCTGAAAGTATCATCCACCGCGGAGAGATAAAAATTCAATTTTCCTGCGAATTCCGGTTTGAAAGGCCCAGCTTTGATTTCTATTACAATATAGCAGCGGAGTTTAACATGATAGAACAGCAGGTCAAGAAAATAGTCGTTTTTGCCAACGCTCAGGTGAACTTGGTTTCCTATGTAAGCAAATCCAAC
The DNA here is from genome assembly GCA_049684795.1 of Chitinivibrionales bacterium. Lineage (GTDB taxonomy): Bacteria > Fibrobacterota > Chitinivibrionia > Chitinivibrionales > FEN-1185 > JBAVGL01. The sequence goes on from JBAVGL010000458.1 coordinate 23,890, forward strand.
ACCTAATTCTACTAAAAAGTCTTTTAGGTGAGAAATCAGGCTGTTCTCAACGTCCCGCTCATGAAAATCCTTTGAGAGCGACAGAAAGTCAAATTGATATGGGTCTTTTGTAATTTGTTGTGCAAGATCCGAATGCGGCGGGGGCAATACTCGACTAAAATTTGATAATGCTTTGCCATGCCGCTTATGCAGTTCGCTATCGATCTGTAAAGCAAGAACATCTCGACTCCATCCCTGTTCGAGAGTTTGTTCCGCATACCACTCCCTAATAGCGCTATCTTTCATCTTCTCAATCAGAATAACATTATGTGCCCAGGTTAATTTGGCCACGGCTGGTGGCCATTTTAGAAGTTCGGTCTTGGCCACTGCTCGTGGCCATAATTTCAAGGACTTTATATCAAGGGGATATGCACGATAAAAAGAACGCATGCGACGAAGATTCCGAGGAGAAAAACCTTCCATATCCGGGAATGCGGCATGAAGGTCATTGGATAATTGGTCAATTACCGATGTCCCCCAATTTGCTTTTGTGGTTTTAGTATCCAAATCAAGTCCGATTTCGTAATAAAGAAGCAAAAGCTCTTGGTTCACTGCAAGGTTTGCCTTCAAACGAGCTTGCTGTATCCGTTCTTTTAAATCTTTCAGAAAAGATTTGTAATCCGAAGGCAATTGCAATGCATGTGAATTTGATGGTATTGATTTTTTCATATTTGAAACGCCTAAAATCGTGTAGAGGATATATCAAGGATTTTTAATCGGATTAACAAAATAAATAAAAGAGCTGAAGAGATTTTATCTTTTGTGCGCCGCTCTTTATCTGCCCGATAATGGATACACCGGGTAGGTCAGGGGCTTTTCAGCCCCTTTCCCCCCTAAGAACCGTACTTGATAGTTTCCACTCATACGGCTCGCGCACTTCAAAGGCGGTTTCAGTCTAAAAACCACCCGCGCTCCTGAACAAA
>JBAVGL010000459.1:0-2080 GCA_049684795.1 Chitinivibrionales bacterium
CCCTATGTTTGATGATTTTTTTATCGCGCGGCCATTCTTTTCAAATGCGGCGGAATTTTTTGGCCAACGTTCCCGGCAAGCACGAAGTTTTGGCCTATTAAACATTCAACAGTCCGACATTGCTGCCGAAATTTTGAGCTGCCGGTGTTGGTGGCCAGTTTGCAAACGAAAACCAGGGCGCGATGCAATTATCAGTTAAGAAAAATATTGATCAAGAAAATTTCTAGGCTTTAGAACAGTAATGTTGGAAAACCCTGATTTATCGAGCAGATGCTTATCTCCACTTATTATAACAGTCTATTTACTTGCGAGAGCTGCGGAAAAAAACTTATCGTCATCAGGATCGTCACACAGTTGTGGATGCAAGTCAAGTGAAAGGGTGAAATGGGCTTTCAGGGTGATCATTTCAAAAAGATTGGAAATGTCGATATGGGGAAAATGAACGCTGACGTCTTGAATTAGACGTCGGTATTCCTCAAGAATTTCATGACTGATAACAATATCAAATTGTCCCTTTTTCCAGAACTGAAATATCCGGTAGGGCGGACCTTTAAAAAATATTCCGGAAACCAGTACGTTGGTATCAAGAATTACGTTCATTTATTTTTTCTGACCCTTTTGATGGCTTTGCCGATATCGGATAATTTTAGCCCTGCCCTGCGAGCCTGTTTCCTGGCATCGCTGAGTAAATCTTCAAATTGATCGAAAGAAGGGGGGGTAATCGTTTTGAAAATGACGGAATCTCCCTTGCCGATCACAACGAACTGGACACCAGTTTTGAGTCCCAGAGAATTCCTGATATCCTCCGGAATAACGACTTGGCCTTTTGATGACAACCTGGTTGTTGCTAAATTGGTGCTCATAGAATACTCCTTACTGGTTTATGTCTTACCAGTAAGAATATAATACTTTTCTGTTCAGTTCAATTGCTTTATTTTGCGCGCCCATATCATGTTTGACAATGGACACCAACGTGTGCCGTGTTGCGACGTGGCCAGCGTTAGAAAACGTGACGGAGCTTTGCGACATGACACGTTTTATTCAAACGCTGGACATGTGCCCGAAGGGCTTTACGTAACGCGGCTGTTGGGTGCATTAAGCCGGAATGCTACCATATTTCAAATTCTTGTTTGCGCCGATCTTCTCTTTTGTATTCTTCTTGCAGCGCCCATTCTTTTTCGGCTCGGCGGAGGATGAGCCGAGCCGTGTTTTTTTTAATCTTTTATTCGTTTTCTACCGGTGTTATCCAGATAATTTTCAGAGGAAATAACTTTTTTCTTCGTCTGATCCTCAATATCTTTTCGTGTTCTTCCGGCAACAGCCCCGCCATCTTTAGCGTCGTTGTGTAACAATTTAAAACCGATGCTGTTTCGATCTTGGTGTAATTTTGTTGTTGTCGCCTCGCCAAGCATGGTAAGAATCAGCTCAATATCGTTCATGTGATCCCGAAGGTTTTCCCGGTCAAGATTTTTGAAACGTTTGTATTCTTCTACGGTTTTTTCAAAAGTTCCCTTCATGATTTCATTGGTTAAAATCGCATATTCAAGATCTGTCTGAGCGCCGCGATTATTCCATTCATCGGTAAGGCTTTTTCGGACAGCGATACCACGCATGCGCTTATCGATCCAATCCTTTGGATAGCCCTTTTTCTGATAAATCTCCTTCATCCGCTGCATGGCAAGTTCGGGATTCTCAATTTCATCAATGCGTTCCTTGCCAACCTGGGCAAGCCAGCGTTTGAGCGGTTCAACTTTAGGGGATGGAATGGATTGAATTATTCTGAAAAGTGTCTCGGTATTTGCGCAATCTGTGGCATAGTATTTCCCATCAGCAGATTTCATTTTCAGTTGTCCGATTTTTTCGGACAACTGGTCATAACCCTCTAAAAGAAGCTTCTTTTTCAGGTCATTCCAGTATTTCCGAGGCCGCCCACCTCCGATTAAAACCTCAATAACATCAATGATCGAAAACCACCATTGGTCATTATGAAGAACCTTTCGAATATGATTGCCCTGAAAAATTGCAATTTTATTTTCGTTCATTGCAGGCCTCCATAATTTTCGTTTCTTCTTCTTTAAAG
>JBAVGL010000460.1:0-1805 GCA_049684795.1 Chitinivibrionales bacterium
GCTTATCATTTAGCAATATCGCCGGGTAGTGCATCGTCAGTTGTCTTTACCCTAAGATTTCGCACCTTGTCAAATACAACCAATGATTCTATCTTTTCTGTTTAACGTCCGACAACCCCCTATATAATATCAATATTTTATCATAGGGAAAACCAGAAAAAAAGATAATTTCTTTATTTTATTGATTTATTCAATTCTAAAATGCATATTAAACAGAAAGTAGTTAAACGAGGGACCATGGCTAATTTTCCGAATATCGATTCAAAATTCGATGCGGTTTTGTCGGAAAGAAAAGTTCCGACGGAACAATGGAACGATTATAAAAAATGGGTGCGGTTTTATATGCATTTCTGTGAAAAATACCTTCATGACCCCAAGGATTCTAAAACGCTTCCGCGTTTTATTGAAAAACTTGCCTCGAAAAATCAAAGCCCCGCGCAGCAATTGCAGGCGCAAAAATCAATAGAATGCTATTTACTTGTCCCGATGGCCGAAGCCACGGAACAACCGCCGATAGAAAGTTTTTTTCCGCCCGCGCCCGAACCGCAAGCGCCGCGCTTGTCCGGCGAAGTGGAACTTACCGATTCGCGGCAAAAAGCGAACGCCGCCTGGAGGGAGGTCGACGCGAAATTAAAAGACGAAATCATGCTTCGCCATTATTCGCCCAAAACCCTGAAGTCCTATTTGTTTTACACGCAAAAACTCCGAGGGTTCCTGGTCAATAAAGACCCCTCGCTTTTGGACACGCAGGACATTAAAAAGTATTTGACCGACATGGCGGTCAACAAACGCTCGTCGGCGTCCTCGCAAAACCTTGCATTTAACGCAATGCTTTTTCTTTTCAGAAGCGTTCTCAAAAAGGACCTTGGCGATCTTTCCGACACGCCGCGGGCCAAAATAACCAAGTTCATACCCACGGTGCTTTCGGTCAACGAAGTGAAAACGCTTTTCTCAAAGCTTGACGGACCGGATAAGCTGCTGGCCCAGATAATGTACGGATGCGGCCTGCGCCTGTCGGAGGCCGTTAACCTGCGCGTGCACCATTTCAATTTCGACGAAGGAATGCTCAGCGTGCAGTTCGGAAAGGGCGGAAAGTCAAGGGCTGTGCCTTTGCCGCAAAAAATCAGGAAGGGAATTTCGGCGCAGTTCGAAAAGGTCAAGGCGCTCCACGAACACGATCTTGACAATGATTATGCCGGCGTTTTCATGCCCGGATTATTTGAAAAGAAATCTAGATTTTCGGCGCGGGAGCTCGCGTGGCAGTGGTTCTTTCCCGCGCAAAATCTGACGTACGTCGCCGCGGCCAACGAATACCGGCGATACCACGTGCATGAAACCGAGGTCCAGCGCATGGTCAAGGCCGCCGCGTTCAAGGCCAAAATCCCCAAGCGCGTGACCCCGCACACCCTTCGCCACAGCTTCGCCACGCATTTATTACAGGCCGGCTACGACATCCGCCAGATCCAGGAACTCCTGGGCCACGGCGACGTTCGCACGACCATGATTTACACTCACACGATAAAAAAGGAAGTAAAAGAAATTAAAAGCCCGCTGGACTTACCTGCCTAGAAATTACCCCTCGACTTCTTCCTTCATCTCCGGGAAAACAGCTTCAAGCGCGTCTTTCATGGAAATGATGCCCAGCATGTGGTTGTTTTCGTCAACGACCGGGACCGCGGTAAAATTATATTTGAAAAACACTCGCGCCACATTCTTGATGTTTTCCTCAACATCGACTTTAACGATGTTTTCGTGCATAAGTTCCAATAACGGGGTGGCCGGTTGCGCCATGAGCAGTTCCCGCA
>JBAVGL010000461.1:0-7016 GCA_049684795.1 Chitinivibrionales bacterium
AATGTCGGGGCCTTCGGGTACTTGCCGTCGCAGGCGGGCGCCTATACAAGCACATCGACCGCGGGAGAAATAACAACGCATTCGATCGCCGTAAGCACCGATAACAGCTCGTGGACAACGGTGGTCAATAACGGTACATGGGCGGCCAGCAATAGCCCCAAGGTCGATACGTTTGCGCGTTCGACCGCGCGGTACGTAAGACTGACGGTCGGGGCCGTCAACAGCGGGACGCCCACTGCATCCGAATTCGGCGTGGGGTACAGACCTGTGAACGCTACAGGCGTTGCGCCGATGATGACGCAGGGGAAAACCCCGCCTTTTTCCGAAAAAATGACCTACAAAATTATGGGCGACAAAGTTGTCCTTCCCAAGGAATTTGCCGGAAAAACCGTGTCCGTCGAGGTCTATAATCTTTTCGGACAACTTGTGCGGAAAGCAACTATCAAGAACATGGTTTTTGATGTGGCCGGCAAGTTCGGATCGCTGGAGAGCGTTTATCTAATAAAATTCAAAGTTCTCCAGTAAAAAGGCTCCTGGTCCAAATAAAAATACTAAACAAATTAAAGTGATATCTTATTTGATATCAACATTGTAAGAAGGTATTAAGTTGTCTCTGAATAAATTAAACTAAACAATAAGTTGACAAGCTTCACCTTTTTATATATGTTAAAGAGGTTATTTTAGTATAGTCTGGTTTAGCCTTTATTTCCTGCCTTTGGAAATCACTGCCTCAGGCAGCGAAGAATTTAATCGGTTAATTTTTTTTTAAACAATCGCATATAAAAAAGTAATTAAAGAAACCCATTCCTTCCAGGGAGGTTTTTATGAAGCGATTCAATTTTTTTTCTCTTAGTTTTAATTCTTCAGCACTATGTGTCATGGCAGCGATTCTTTTCGTTGCCGGCACAGCCTTTGGCCAGACAACTACGAGCTGCGTTAACACATTCACCAACCCTTTTCCGAATTGCGTATTCGCCTGGGGCTCCATCAGCTCCCATACGGCGCCCCTCAGTTTCCAGTCGGTGTGGATCGGCGGCGAGAACAACGGAGGGCTTAGCTCGTGGTCGGCCACGGCCACCAATAATTCGTGCGGCGGCTGTAATCTGGCCAAGACGATGGCCGGAATAACGGGTAATTTTGCAGTGTTCTATACGTACTTCATCGGGTTCCAGGCCAAGAATCAGGGCGGTTTGGGCGACTGCAACACGAAATCTCCGCCAAACCTGTGTACGAACGCCTCCGCATGGATTCGCGCCAACCGCGCCCAGCTCATTAACGCATACGCCCAGTATGCGAAGGCCGTATATGCGGCCAGTCCGAACAAGCCGACCATTTGGTGGCTGGAAGGCGACTTCGTGCAATACAGCGACGCGGGCCAGGTTACTCCGCTGAGTTATGTTGAGCTTGGCCAGCTGGCCCACGATATGGCATGCGCCATCAAATCAAACGAGCCGAACGCCATCGTCCTCATGAACCACTCGCCATGGATCACCAACACTTCCCTGGACCAATTCTGGGCCAATATGGGGCCTGAGATCGACGGGTGTTGGATGCAGGCGCCAGGAGATCAGGAAGTATTGAATAATTCTTACGCGAATAATGGCCGCTGGGACTCGCTTTCCGTTCACCTTAATCACCGACCGATAATGGCGGAGACGAGCTACGGGTCGCTCAGCGGGACAAGGGGCGACGGCTGGACCACCACGACCGCGGCCCAGATCAATACGCGCATTTCGGAAGGCGCTATTTCCGTCCTTTTCAACGAGAATAATTATTCCACATCGGCCATCACGACGCTCAATCCCCAACTGAATAAGACGATGTGCACTCATACGCCATCGGGCGTAGCGGTAATGTCGCCGTCCTTGCGGGAGATATTCTTTTCATCAGCAAACGTTGCGAAAATCATCCAGTTCGGAAATGTGCTCAATTGTTCGAATGCCGGCGGCGAGATAGACATCGTTACCGTGACCGGCCAAAAGATCATGCATCAGTCCATTTCCCAGACAGGCGTGATTAACATTTCCAGCCTTCCCAGGGGAGTGTATTTTGCAAAGACCGACAGGACCATGCTGAAGTTCGTGCGGTAGGGCGTGTCGAGGATGCATGCTTTTGACGACGACTTTGCCATTATCGTGCCCATGGCCAACGAGGAACCGGAGTTTGCTCTCTTTACGGAAGAGTTGAAGGCCGCCCTTGACCGGTTGAAAACAGGACGGGTCTATTTCATCGTAGACGACGTTTCCAAAGACCGAACCCGGCGGCTCTGCGAGGAGCTTTCGGAGAGCGACCCGCGCTTCATTACCGTGTACGCGCCGGAAAACCGTAATGTCGTTGACGCATACCTTCGCGGATATCGCGAGGCCTTCGACAAAGGCCATCCGATAATTATCGAAATGGACGCCGGGTTGTCGCACGATCCCAGGGCGATTCCCATGTTTCTGCGCGCCCTTAACGAAGGAAACGAATGCGCTTTCGGGAGCCGCTTCATGAAAGGCGGTTCGATGCGCAGAGCCAATTTCAGGCGCTATTTCCTGTCGCGCTTCGGTACGTTTCTGGCCAACGCGCTCCTGGGAACGAAGATGTCCGACATGACGTCGGGCTTCGAAGGGTTTCATCGTCATATTGTCAATGAACTGCTCCGGCGCCGGCTCCGTTCCAGGGCGCACTTTTTCCAGACCGAGGTACGCTATCTCCTGCGCGCAAAGAAGTTCGCGGAGGTCCCCATCAACTACATAACGCCTTCGCCGAGGGTCTCGCGAGGCGCGGTCCGCAATGCCGTCTTCGTCCTGCTGTACTACTTTTTCCGACGGGTGGCCCTCCGCGCGCCATGAACACGAATTGCTCGCTTGTCATCACGTCCGTCGCAACGCCGGAAAACGCGGTCCTGCGCGCCTTTGCGCGTGAATGCAAAGCCAACGGCGTTCCTTTCATCGTCATCGGCGACGAGCGTTCGCCCGGCGATTTCCAACTTGACAATTGCGATTTCAGGGGCCTCGGCCGCCAGCGGGAGCTGCCCTTCGAACTGGCGGGGCTGCTGCCGGAGAAGACCTATGCCCGCAAAAACCTCGGGTATCTCATTGCAATGCGAAACAACGCGGAGGTCATCGTCGAGGCCGATGACGACGCTTTTCCCAGACCGGAGTTCTGGCGCGAGCGCCGCCGGGCGGTCACGGTTCGCGTGATCGAAAACGCGGGCTGGGTCAATGTCTACCGATGCTTCACACACCACAACATCTGGCCGCGGGGATTTGCGTTGGAGGAACTGCGCGCGGCGCGGCGGCATGTTTCATGCGCCGATGCGCGCGAGGTCCATGCGCCGATCCAGCAGGGCCTGGCCGACGGGAATCCCGACGTCGACGCCCTTTACCGGCTGACGCTTCCTCTGCCGGTGACCTTCGACAAAACGGGGCCGGTTGCGCTTGGCCGCAATTCCTGGTGCCCGATAAACAGCCAGAATACCACGTGGTTCAAGGAAGCGTTTCCGCTCCTCTACCTGCCGTGTTATTGCAGTTTCAGGATGACCGATATCTGGCGGGGATTCATCGCCCAGCGTATCGCGTGGACCTGCGGCTGGCATATCGCTTTTCACGACGCGACGATTCTTCATGAGCGCAACGACCACGATCTGCTGAAGGATTTCAACGACGAAATCGTCGGCTATCTTAACAACGGACGCATCGCCGATGAACTGCAAAAGCTTGATTTGAAAAGCGGACCCGAAGCGATCAAAGACAATCTATTTGCCTGTTACTCGATGATGGTTGACCGCGGCCATATCGGCCGCGGGGAGATGGATTTGGTCAGGGCATGGACCAACGATTGCCTCCCGGCGGGCTACGACGCCAATTTTTCGAAATGACAGACCGATAATTCCCCGGTTTTTTCGTCACGCAGGTGCAGTCCGTTGCCCAGGCACCATTTGTACACTTTACAAGAAGCGCATTTTCCCGTTTTTGTCCAGGTCCTGTCGCGCATTATCCGGAACCGGTTGTTCCAAACGTCCCAGAAATCGTCGCGATAAATTGAGCCCTGGATATAATCGGCGCGCAGGCTCGGGCAGGCGGAAATTGACCCGTCCACCAGCACCGATCCAACCGATATGCCGGCCGCGCACATGAAAAAGTTGTCCCTGGCAACACCTTCAAACTTTCCCAGGAACCCTTCGCAGCCATAATTGGCGCGGATTGCGCCTTGTCTCCTGGTTCCGGCGATAAAATCCATCAGCTCGACGAATTGACTGTCCGAAAGCCGCAATTCGGCGTTGCCCACGGCCCTTCCCTTGGGAAACACCGTGAAAAGACGCCACCGTTTTACGCCTGAACCGACAAGGATTTCCCGTATCTTTGCAAGTTCCGTAAAATTGCGCGGATGCGCGCATGAAACCACGTCAAAGATGATATTTTCGGTCCGGGCCGCAAGTTCTATTGCCCTGAGCGCTCGGTCATAGGAGCCCGCCATGCCGCGGAACCAGTCGTGGGAAGCGCGCAGTCCGTCGAGGCTGATGGTCAAGGATCGTAGCCCCGCATCCAGCAGTTTTTCATAGCGATCGCGGGTAAGACCATAGCCGTTGGTGACCATGCCCCAGGGAAAGCCGCGTTTGTATAATTCGTTACCGCACGTTTCAAGGTCGCTGCGCATGAGCGGCTCGCCCCCGGTGATAGCGATAATGGTCTTTTGGGGATTTACATGGTTTTTTATTGAATCGACGACCCGGAGGAAATCGGTCAGCGGCATATCTTTTAAAGAGGCGTCCCGCAGGCAATCGCTTCCGCAATGAATGCAGGAAAGATTGCAGCGCAAGGTGCATTCCCAGAAAAGATAGCTCAACTCGTGAAGACGGGTGTCGACGCTTTTTTTTATTCGATACAGATCGAGCGCTATGCGCTTTCGCAAAGGTATTTTGGAAGCGATCATCGGAAAAGGAAAACCCTGGCAACGGCCGCGAACTCGCCCGTTTGCAATTTCAGGAAATAGGCGCCAGCGGGCAACCCGCTGGCGTCTATCGTCGCGCTATGGGCCCCGGAGGAGCTCCAGCTATTCACTTCTTCCTTGACGAATCTGCCGGCGGCATTGTAGAGCGCAAGCCGAGCCTGTCCGGCGGCCGGCAGATTATAGCGCGCCTCGATTGAACCTGACGATGTGACGCCCGCCGAAAGAGAAGGAAAATCAGCCGCATTTCCCGGGGAGTTCTGCGCTACTGCCAGAGCGCGTTCGCTCAGATATACGGTAATGTCCGCTTCCCCGCCGGAATTGACAATAGAAAATAGGGTGTCCTTATCGTTAAAAACCCTGGATGTGTCTATGGCGTTTAGAATCCAGGTGGAAATTCCGCAGAAGGTTGACTCGTTAATAAAGGAAAAAGACCCGTCTTGACCTGAAAACGTGGAATCAATGCCTTGCTTGGCTGCGGTATCCCTTACAACCACCTTGCAATTCGGTATGGCATTTCCCGCTTCCGATCTTATAAAACCCTTTACTGAAAAACTAGCTAAACACGGGCCATACATTACCACAACGCCGTAAGCCGGAATAACGGACGGAAGGGAATCAAGCGTAACGGAAATTAAATTCGTTCCTGAAAGCGTTGATTTAGCTTTGCCCTGCGATTGTTTTCCCGGAATTTGCTGCGCCTGGGCTGTTACGGACATAAAAACCGCGAAAACGAATGTAATGCCCGCGCTTATCAACCGCAACGCCCATCGGGAAAATTTTCCGGGCGCCATGATGATTTTTTTTGCCATGCCGCCATCCTTTTATGAGTGTAAAGTAGCTTTCAATTCTCCAATTGATAGTCGCTTAATACATCAAAAAAGTTCAATGGGAATTCTTGCTCTACCAGATCCGCGTTGTAATATTGACGCCTTCGCCTTTGATTTTGACCAGACGCACCTGTGAAGCGGAAGGCCCCATGGCGCCGCGCACGAATTGACGGATGGAATACGGCGTTCCCGCTTTCACGGTCATGTTTTTGCTGAAAATCTCTTCGCCTTTAAGCGAAAAGGCCGCTAGTGAGACGGTCCCGCCGGCAGGTGTGAATATAAACCGGTTGTTGATGGCGTTTTTCAGCTTGACGTTGTTTTTCGCGGACAAAGGAATGGTGCCCAACAGCGAAATCCTGGCAATCTCCAGTTGGCCGACCGCGCTTGTTTTGCCGCCCTGCCCAGTGGCATTTTCAATGCCGAGGACCATGCCGGTAATGTAGGGCAAGTAGACTGAATCAGGAATCGGGATCACTGCTGTTTTCCAATCGGTCGATGGCAATAGCGTCCCAACGCCGTCTCCGAGGTTGAGCGTGTTCCTTAACGAATCGTAATGTGTCCCCCATGTGGCGTAAAAGAAACTTATTTGTACTTGTTGAGTGGGCAATAATCCTTTATAAATAATCATCAAATCCTTAAATGGGCTTACCGTGGCGGAGTCATATCCCTGCCAATTCATCCAATCAAGAGGCAGCTGCGCATAATAATTCCTGAATTTATAGTAGTAGTTTATATACGTTGAGACCCCGGGATAAAACCCGTTCGAGTCGGTGGAAGTAAAATCAGCCGCGGTACAGGCGGCGATAACGGGGGTAATGGTCGTCTGGGTGTCTATGACATTTTTGAAAACGCTGTTTACAGTATCAAAAACTGAGAGGGTTTCTATGACCGTGGTGGTGTCCCTGTGCAGGGTGTCCCCGCACCAAGCCGAGTCCCGCGCCAGCCAAGCCTCCCCGAACCAGCCAAAACCCCAACCGTTGCTCGCCGTGCCGCTCATCAGGTCTAATGTATCGTTCATTTGTGCCTGCACAAGCCCGGTGGAAGCGATAATAGACAGAACAATAAAACACTTACACCATTTCATGGCGCCTCCTGAAAAGTTAAAATTGAAAAGGATTTATTCAAGTTAGTTGCAAAAAACGAATGTCCGGTTCGATCGGCGCCGATGAAAAAGGACGGCGGGGCCGTCCTTATTCCAATACCACTTTCCTCATGATCCCGCTCTGTCCTTCGATCTTCAGACGGACGATGTAC
>JBAVGL010000462.1:0-7499 GCA_049684795.1 Chitinivibrionales bacterium
GGCAAAGGTAGCAGGCGATAAAAACGCCAAGGAAGGGGCGGAGTTTCTCGCAAAAAATAAAACTGAAAAAGGCGTGATAACCACGGCCTCGGGCTTGCAGTACACGATAATCAAAGCAGGCGCCGGACCCAAACCGAAATCCACTGACATGGTTTCCGTAAACTATCGCGGGACGACCCTTGACGGAAAGGAATTCGACAGCTCCTACAAACGCGGCCAGCCCGCCACGTTCCCGGTCACCGGCGTCATCCCAGGTTGGACCGAGGCATTGCAACTTATGAACGTTGGGACCAAGGCCAAGCTGTTCATCCCATCGAACCTCGCGTATGGCGAACGCGCGGCTGGTCCGGACATCGGCCCGAATTCAACGCTTATTTTTGAAATCGAACTTCTGGATATTAAGCCGCCCGCCGCCGCGCCCGGCGCTCCCACTGCCGCCGCACCCGCAAAACCAGTTCCGCCGCCGGCCGCGAAGAAGTAATTTTATTCATTCGGTTGCGCTTGACAAAGCCCCTTTTTCAAAAAGGGGCTTTTTTCTTGATTGTGTGGCCTTCCATAAAGTATATATCAAGACATATACCAAAGGAGATTCATCATGAAAACCGCTCGATTGTTCAATAATGGCCGCAGCCAAGCAGTAAGGCTGCCCAAAGAATTCAGGTTTAAGGGGGATGATGTGTATGTAAAAAAACTGGATAACATCGTCATGCTTTTCCCCATGGAAGATCCGTGGATTCCTCTCATTAACAGCCTGGATAAATTTACCGACGATTTTATGGCCGAAAGGGGCCAGCCCGCAATAGATAAACGAGCAAAAATTAAATGAAATTCATGCTTGATACCAATATCTGCATTTATTTGATTCGGAAGAACCCCATTCGAGTCCTTAAAAAACTTCAAGAAACCAAGGCCTCCGACGTTTGCATATCTTCCATTACCCTCGCCGAATTGGAATACGGCGTTCAAAAAAGCCACAATCAGAATAAAAACAGAATCGCTCTTACCGAATTTATCGCTCCGCTTGAAATTGAACAATTCGAAGAAAATGCGGCAATTAAATTTGGAGAAATTCGAACTCATTTGGAAAAAAAAAGGCGCCGTTATCGGGGCCTATGATATGTTGATTGCCGCGCATGCCTTGTCCTTGAACGTAACTCTTGTCACGAACAATCTTCGTGAATTTGTCCGCATTCCATCCCTTCGGGTTGAAAACTGGGTTTAATGTTCTTTTTGCCTTGGTTTTCAGGCGCTCTTCATTTAAGGAAAGCAAATTGCAACCACATTTTTTTACACAAATTTAATCTTTAAAGATTTGCCTGAAGGCAAATCTATCTATCGATTTATTTGCTCACAGGCAAATCTTTCTAAATATTGCACGATCCTTATTAACTGATTTAAATCAATAAATCGTTACTTTACGCCATAAATACACCAAATTCACGGGTTTTTAAAAGGAAATGATAAAAAAAGACAAAAGTCTTTCGCCCATCCCTACTGGACTTCCAACTCCGCCTGCGCGTCCACGACGTCGCGGTTGATAAGCACCAGCGCCTCGTGCATGCGATCGGCGATGAACGGGTCGGGGACCTTGTCGCGAAGGGTCTTTAAAAGCTGCACCGTCATGCGCAGGATGCGGATGAGGTCGCCTTCGGGAACGCCGAACGACTCAAGCTCCTGCAAACTGCACCCGCTTGCCCAGGAAAACAACGGCGCGCCCAGCGAAAAATCGAGCTCGCGTATGGGCGTGTCGATTTCGAAGCGCAGTTCCTTCTGCCGCAGCTTATGGATGACGGTTTCACCGTGGAAACGCATCCGGACGTCGGAAACGGGCCGGTTCTTTCGGCCCCGGCTCTCTTCGGTGATGATCGCCCCGATCAGCACGGGCAGTTGCACGGGCGTGCATTCCTCGAAGCTGCGGCTGTAAAACAGCTCGGCCGCCTGGATTTCGTAGCCGTTGACCGCCGCCGCGAGTTTCCCCTTTTCAGTCAGGTTCGTCTTGTCAAGGAACCCGGCCGACTGCAGAAAGGCGATACGTTTGTTGATCTGCTCTTCCTCGCGGCGGTAGGACGAAGTAAAAACGAACTTGCCCTTCCGGTAATTGCGAAGGCTCATGCGGAACAGTTCGAAGGCGCCCTCGCCGAGCTGGCTGTAGAGGTTGAGGATGGTGGAATACGAGGCGAAAAACCGGCTCGAAATGACTTCGTTTTTCCCGGAAAAAATGCGCTCGATTTCTTTGGGGTCTGTGGCCTCGGGAACGACCTGCGAGTAAACATAGCCGACTTCGTCCATGCCGCGCCGCCCGGCCCGGCCCGCCATCTGGTTATACGCACGCACCATGAGGTAGTTGAATTCCACGCCGTCGAATTTTTCAAGCTCGTCGAATACCACGGTGCTCGCGGGCATGTTCACGCCCAGCGCGAACGTTTCGGTGCAAAAAAGCAGCTTGATGAGGCCAGCGGCAAATAGCCGCTCGACGATTTCCTTGGCGGCCGGCAATATCCCCGCGTGATGGTAGGCGCACCCGGCTTCCCACAAACTGCGCATTGCAAAGAGGCGGTCGTACCCGGTGAGATGATACTGGGCCACCAGATCGCCGATCATTTCATGAGCCCGCTCCCGCTCCCGCTCGTCCAGAAGGTGCAGGTGCTGGTGGAGATACGCGTTGCGCTCGCATATCCGCCTGTTAAAGCAAAAGTAAAGAATCGGATAATTGCCGCTTTCGAGCACGTATTGGATTATTCTCTTTGAAGATGGTTTCTTGCGCAGGAACGCCTTTCGCGCGGCGGGATCTTTAAGGAATTTTTTGCGGATGTCCTTGATGCTCATGATGCCGAACTTGGGGCTGAAAAGAAAATGCCTGAGCGGCACCGGCCTGTGAGTCTCTTCGATGACCGTGACGCTGGTTGACCGCACCTGCCCCATCCACTCCGCAAGCTCATGGATGTTCGGCACGGTCGCCGAAAGGCACATGAAGCGTATGTCTTTTGGCGCGAGGATAATGCTTTCTTCCCACACGGTCCCGCGTTCCGGGTCGTCAAGATAATGTATCTCGTCGAACACGGTATAATACACATCGCCAAGGCGCGGGGAGTTCTCAAGAATGAGGTTCCGGAAGATTTCCGTGGTCATGATGAGCACGTCGGCTTCCGGATTGATGGTCACGTCGCCTGTATGGATCCCTACGGCATTTTCGCCGAACCGCTTGCGGAAATCTCTGTATTTCTGGTTCGACAGCGCCTTGATGGGGGCGGTATAAACGACGCGTTTGCCTTTTTTTATAGAGACTTCAATCGCATATTCAGCAATGAGGGTTTTCCCGCATCCAGTTGGCGCGGCAACGATAAGCGACTTTCCCTGGTCGATTGCGTAAACTGCTTTTTCCTGAAACGGATCCAGCGCAAAACCTAAATAGTGCAAAGTGTCCCTTTTTTCTTTTTTATTTCTTTTTCAAAATACTTTTCCCCCGCGCCAATTCAATGGACTAAAATATGCTTTGACTTTTCCCATAGTATGATCAATAATTAAAAGGAATATGAACGCTACTAATAATCCCGTATCTTCCCCAAAGAACATCCGCCTGATAACCGATTCCTATTGGCCGCTTGTGGGCGGCGTCGAGGAATGGGTCCATTCGATCGGCGCCAATCTTTCAAAAAAATCAAGAGCTTCAATTATTACCCACGCCTGCGGGCCGAAGCGCAACTCCATATTTTTATCTTCGTTTTTCTTTGCAAAAGGTGAAAAGGACCTTGATGATTCAGGCAACCCGATCATCACGCTCATGCCCTCATTTCTTGGGCGCATTGCCCTGCTTCCGCTGGTTTTGTGGTATTTCCCTCTTGCGCGCAGATTTTGTCCGGAACGCCTGTTTGATTTTCTGTTTATATTCTATAGAATCGCTTTTTCAAGACGCCTGCATGCCTTGCTCAAAAATGCGGACATTGCCCATTCATTTTCCACCGGATATCTTGGCGCGCTGGCAACAAAGGTTTGCCTAGCCAATTCGATTCCCATTATACATTCCCCGCCCGTTCACTTTAATAAATGGGGCGATACGCCCTTGATGTTGAATTCTTATGCGCGGGCCGACGCAATCATGTGTTTATCACAGGCTTTCAAAAATGATTTCATTAAGCGAATAACGCTTGCTTCCTGCGAAATAGCCGTTATCCCGGCCCCCGTTAAAAAGCAACCTGCCGCCACCGGTCCCGGACCGGACATCAATCATCCGTTCGTGCTTTTTCTGGGAAGGCGTGAAGAACATAAGGGCGTAAAAATGCTGGTTTCAGCTTTTAAAAAAGTATCCTGCCGAGCATGGCTTGTTTTTGGCGGTCCCGGCGATCCCCTTGCTTCAGCCGACCAATCCATCGTTGATGTGGGGATTGTCGATGAATTGACAAAGCACCGTTTACTGGAAAGCTGCGATGTTTTGTGCGTGCCGTCGCGTGATGAGTCCTTCGGCATCGTTTATGCCGAGGCAATGATGCATGGGAAACCGGTTGTCGCGCTCGATGTCGCTCCTGTCAATGAGATTGTAATCAACGGCGTGACGGGATTGCTGGTGCATCCCGGAAGTGAAGACCTGTTGGCGGATGCGTTGAATACCCTGCTTGCAAATCCTGAAAAACGTAAAGAAATGGGAAGCAGCGGGTATAAGCGGTATTGTGATTTTTTTGAGGAAGGCGTAGTAATGAAAAAGATCACGGATTTGTACGAACGGGTATTGCGTCTTTCCCCTTCTGCGTAATTATCCGGACGTCTCCTACGCGCTTCACGATCCCTTCTTTTTCGAAGAGAGCAAAAAGAAGCAGGCAGATCTTGCGGTTGCCTTCCACGACATCGCGAAACTGGGCCACCGTAAGGCCTTCGGGCCGCGCCTTAAGGGCGCCAAGCAATTTTGTACGACATGCATCGACCTGCCCGGTGTGAAGATATGACCCCTCTATCCGGCGCACAATGTTGTTGTCCGTCAGGTAATCAAGGATGTTTCTCATTTTTTTTCGCTCAATGCCGCGGACCGCGCCTTGTTTTTCCAGATCTGACAGCACGGGCGTTTGCATGCCGCAATTTTTAAAATAGTTTTCAACGAACAGCGTATCGCCCTGAAGGTCTTTTGACATGGAAACCGAATGTTCGGGCAAGGCATAGGTAGAACCGATTTTTTTTAAAGCCCCTTCCCGCACGAGACCGTCGAGAAACAGGGCGGTAAACGCCTCGCCATCCTTTTGCCCGGTCGCGCCGATGACCCCGACAAGGTCTTTGAGGCTCCGTCCTTGACTAATAAGCGGATTTGCCTTATGATAGACGCGGACATTGGACAGAATTTTTTCCTTAAGCGTTTCCCACGAACGCAGGGCGATCACATAAACGCCGGTCGGCGACGAAATTGTTTTAATGTCATCGGCTATTCCAGTTTGCAATGCAGGAACGACTTCGCTTTCCGCGACATTAAGCCGCGCGGCAAGCGCCGCGGCGCTCAGGCCCGAAATGTTTTTTCGGACCTCGGCGGCGATGCGGCCCGGCAAGCCCGCTTCAACCATTTTCGAAAGGTTTTCAACAAGCTCCCGCGGACGCCTCCGATGGTGCAGGGGCGCCGGGTCGATGATCTCTCCCCCGCCGATGGTTGCGTCGCCGGACGTGCTGCGGATCACGAACCGGTCCCCGGCCTGGGCCACGCATTTGTTTAAGAGATGGACCTGGATGAAGCCCTGTTGACCGCCCGCCATCCTGTTCTTATCGAGCACATGAATACGCGCCTGGGTTTCAAAGGTGCTCATCAGAAATATCGCATGAGTCCATAAGCCAATTTCTTGACTGTCTGAAAAAAGGGCCAATTTCGCATCGATAAGGGAAGAACTCCCAAGGTCGCGGTCGGAAATGAGCATGCCGCGTTTAAAATCCTTACGATCCATTCCCACCAGATTGCACGAGGTCCGGTCGCCCGCGTTTACTTCGGTGACCTGTTCGCCATACCGCTCCAGCCGCCGGACGCGCAATCGCTTCGAGCCGGGCAGCAGAAACACGGTGTCGTCTGCATGCAGCGTCCCGCTTTTTACGGAGCCGGTCACCACCGTGCCGAAGCCGCTCACGCTGAAAATACGGTCGATATACATGCGAAACGCGGAACCGGACGGACGCTCCGAGACTTCCCGTGCGACGCGCCCGATGACGCGCTTGAGCTGTTCTATCCCTTCTCCGGTTATTGATGATACGTTTACAACGGGGCATCCCTTGAGAAATGTTCCTTCCGCGAATTCTACCGTTTCATCGCGGACGGCTGCGACCTTTCCGGATTCAACCCTGTCGATTTTGGTAAGCGCGACGATGCCTTTTTTGATTCCCAGGATTTCCATGATCTGTACATGCTCGCGCGTCTGTGGCATGACCCCGGCGTCGGCCGCGACGGTAAGGAGGGCAAAATCAATGCCGCTCGCGCCCGACACCATCGTGTGGACGAAATCCCGGTGTCCCGGCACGTCAACGATGCCGACCGTGTCTCCGCTGTCGAGAGCGAGGTGCGCAAAACCCAGGTTGATGGTGATGCCCCGGCGTTTCTCTTCCTTGTGGGTGTCGCAGTCAATTCCGGTGAGCGCTTTTACGAGGGCGGTTTTGCCGTGGTCGATGTGACCGGCGGTGCCCATGATTAAATGTTTCATAGGTGGTTAGTGACGAAAATGATGGGCGGTCAGGCGTTTCCTCAAGCGCCATAGGGATGCTTTGAGGGGTCCCAGGCGCGGAGGAAATGCCTGACCGTGCATCGGCGTTTCAGTGTTGATATTCATCATGATCATGTAAAATTTGTGCAATTACCTCGGCGACAAACGGAACATCTTGGTCGTCAACCGCGCGCAGGTCAAACATGAGCGCGCCTTCGCGAAGGATGCCAAGTATCGGTCGGTCCGGAGCAAGCAGCTTCTTAAACACTGCCTCGGCCATGCGGGTTTCCTGCGTTTTTTTTAATCCTGGAAATTGCAGTTTGACCGCAAAGCCCGGCAGGTTTACATCGGGTAAAGTCCCGCCCCCGCATTGCCCCTGGTTTTCAATGACGTCGGACTTGATGTTTTTCTGCGCGAGAGCGTCCCGAAGCGTTTCCGCGCTTTGCCTTAAATCCTCGGGCCCGCGCGACAGCATGAAAAGCGTAGGGTTTGCCATACCATGGTGTTTATCGTCGAGATACTGCCTGCACGCGCTTGTGAGGGCCGCAAGGGTGAGCTTCCCCACGCGAAGGGCGCGCATGAGCGGGGCTTTGGCCAGGCGGGCGATAAGTTCGTTCTTACCGGCGATAATGCCTGCCTGCGGCCCGCCCAAAAGCTTGTCGGCGCTGAAAAGAACGAGGTCGGCCCCGCTGTCAAGTGACAAAGCGACATCAGGCTCATTGTCAAGCGGCAATCCTTCCGGTTTGCGAAGCAGGCCGGACCCGATGTCGTAAACCATGACCACGTTATGTTTCCGCGCAAGAAGCGACAGTTCTTTTACCGAAGCATCTTCTACAAAGCCGT
>JBAVGL010000463.1:0-1967 GCA_049684795.1 Chitinivibrionales bacterium
GCTCAGGGTGCTAAACATTTCGCGCGCGATCGTTGGAATAGAACAACACAGCCGCCCGGCGATCGAAGCGATGAAGGAGGCGCTTGCAAGCGAAGCGGCAATATCCGTTCTTCCTCTAAAAGTAAAGTATCCGCAGGGCGCGGAAAGAATGTTCATCAAGGCCGCGCTCGGCCGCACGGTGCCGTCGGGCGGCCTGCCGTCGGACGTAGGGGTCATTGTCCACAATGTCGGCACCGCGCTGGCGATATACGAGGCGGTTTGCAAGGGCAGACCGCTTGTCGATCGCGTCGTGACCGTTTCGGGAGAGGCGATTGCCCGTCCCAGAAATTTATTGGTCCGCATCGGCACGCCGATAGGCGACCTTATAAATGCGTGCGGAGGAATCACCATGGAAAAGGCGACCGTGATTATGGGCGGCCCCATGACCGGCACGGCAGTGGGGTCCCTTGATTTTCCTATAGTCAAGGGGACGTCGGGTATTGTCGTACTGCCCCATGAAAACCGGGTCATCGCCGGCGACGTCGTGTGTATCAGGTGCGGCCGCTGCTTTAACGCCTGCCCGCAAGGCCTAAAACCTTTCGACATGGCCGAGTTGTACGGTCCCGGATTGATTGACGAAGCAAAAAAACTCAACGTGCTTGATTGCTGCGCCTGCGGCGTATGCAGCGTTGTTTGCCCGGCGGGAAGGCACAATTCGGGCATCATAAGAAAACTCAAGGCATCGGTCATGAAAAACCAGATCAACGACGGAGCGCCATGAGTCAAAAAAACTTCTCGCCGCAATTGATCGACAGCCCCGGTCCGTACTATCATGCCAACGACTCGACGCCGCGCATCATGGCCGACGTCGCAATCGCCTGCTTGCCTGCCGCGCTGTGCGGATGGTTTTTTTTCGGCGTGTCTGCGTTCATCACCATGTTGGTTTGTGTCATCGGCAGCGTAGGATTCGAAATTCTCTTTGACTTATGCTTGAAACGCCGCTTTCGCGCCGGCGACGGTTCCGCGCTTGTTACCGGGCTTTTACTCGCCTTTGTTCTTCCTCCGGCGGTCCCGTGGTATGTGTGCGTCACGGGGTCATTCGTGGCGATCGTAATCATCAAGGGATTTTTTGGCGGGCTTGGCAAGAACATTTTTAATCCTGCGCTTGCCGCCCGGGCCTTTTTGGTGGTATTGTTTCCGATCGCGCTTTCGTCGTACAGCGCGCCGATTCACGCATTTTTGTCTCTCGATGCCACGACGGCCGCAACGCCTCTCTCTATTATTAAAACCAAGGGGATCGCCGCTTTCGCGTCAGGTTTTGGTGACGCCGGAGGTCTCTATTTGAAACTTTTAATCGGCGACAGGGGCGGCTGCATCGGAGAGACTTCGGCGCTGGCGCTAGTTTTGGGCGGGGTTTACATGATGGCGAGACGCATCATTTCATGGCATACGCCTGTCGCCATGATCGCTACCGCAGGGTTGATCGCTTTTTTAACAGGCGGACATATGAGCGGCGTTATCGTCCATGTGCTTTCCGGCGGTCTGATGCTTGGGGCTTTTTTCATGGCCACCGACTATGTTACCGCGCCGCAATTCCCGTTTGGAAAAATTATTTTCGGGATAGGGTGCGGCGCGATTTTAATGGTCATCAGGTTGTGGGGGACGTTTCCCGAAGGGTGCATGTTCGGCGTCCTCATCATGAATATTTTTACTCCGGTGATCGATCGATACACGGTTCCGAAGCCTTTCGGCGCTGTCAAGCAGCTAAGACCCATAAGAGCGTCGGTATTGTCAAAGGAGCCTTCCTTGGTAGACTGGAAGGTCCTGGCGTGCCTCGGCCTGTGCCCGCCGGTAGCGGCGGCCATCGGGTTGAGGGAAGCGCTCCTGATGGGAACGGGAATCCTTTCCGTGTATGTGCTTACTTTCGCGGTTGCGCGGTCGCTCCGTCATTTTCTCCTGCCGTCATTTTCTCCCTTTTTCATTGTTGC
>JBAVGL010000464.1:0-2387 GCA_049684795.1 Chitinivibrionales bacterium
ATATCAATCATCCCGGCCTCTGGCGAAAGCCGGACAAGGACAAATCCGATTCAAGCGCAAGCAAGCCCGCAGAAGACACTACTGATGACGCTTCGCAGGAAGATAAAAAGCCCCTTGTAAAACTATCCGAAGGCAAATTCGTGCTGCCCGCCGAAGGCGTGGATATCAATAAAAAATGCCCCGTCCAGGTCAACGTAGAATACCTCGACGATTCCGCAAAATCAATGCAAAAGGTCACCTTCAGCCTCTATGCTAATTACAACGACACTCCAAACAATCTGAGCCATTACGTCGACGGTTTTGAAAAGGACGGCGTTGCCACGGCGGAAATGACCACGTATCCGCCTCCCGAATACCAGGAGGGCGACAGCGTGGATTATTTCTTTAAGGCCGAGCACATCCGCGGGGAAAAGGTCATCGACAGCGAGGACCTGACCTTGCCAATGGAGACTCAGGAAATTGTCCTTCAAAAAGGCGATTACGATGAAAACGGGGCCGATGCGTATAACAAAGACCAGTCCGGCGACAATTTCAAGCCCAATAATGTGGTAAAGAAACTCCAGGGTGATTTGATAACAACCAATTTCCTTCCGCAGGGGTCTGACGACGGCTTCTTCGGCGATGATACGGACAAAGCGGTCAATGATTTTCAGGACTATGCGATCAAACTTGTCCGCATGAAGCGGAGCGTTGGGAAAACGGAAAATACGGACACGGGCCTCGACCAGGAGTCGCCGGACGGCATCGTGGGCGAAAAGACCCGTGATGAACTTGACAAATGGCTTAGCAACGACTGGATAAAGCCTATTCCCACGCTTCGGCATGGCGAATACGACGACACCGGCGTTGACAACGGTAAAGGCAAGAAGGGCACGGACGAGCACCACCTTGGCACGCCGGTGGTCGAAGCCCAGCAGAATTTACAGAAAGTCGGCGTCTATTCCGATTCCGCGGTCGACGGCTGGTTTTATGACAAGATGCTGTGCGGCGTTAATGATTTTCAAAGCGCCGCGGCTGACGCGACCTTCGTAGTTAATGGACAAACCACTCAGTTTGATCAAAAGCTGACCGGATATCAAAAGGGCGAGATGTGCGCGGCCACGCAGGAGTATTTGAAGATGGTGGTGGATAAGGGCGGAGTGGTGCCGAAAAAAAATCCGATTTTTCCATTAAAATTTAGACCTCCTGAGGACTACCATGGAGGCGCAAGGAATTTCGGCGCTGACCGCGATAATGGGAGAAAACATGCCGGATGCGATTTAATTGCACCGATAGGAACTGAAATTATGGCCGTAAAAGACGGCAAAGTTGCATTTGGCCCTTACGAATTTGCCGGCGGAACGTATGCAATTGAAGTCGATCATGGCGATATTATTATCAGATACACGGAAATTCAGGATACTTTTCCACCAGGAATCAAGGCGGGCGTGACGGTAAAGCAGGGGCAGGTAATTGCATATGTTGGGGCATATCATGCAAAAAATGGTAAAATTAAGCACATGTTACACTTTGAAATGTACTCAAAAAAGTCCACAGGCGGGTTAACACGCCGGGATAATCCGCCTTATCAAAGGCGTTCCGATTTGAAAGATCCAACGGATTTTTTAGATAATGCAGAATTATTAAAATAAGGAGGAGTAAATGGGAAGAAAAAACATAGTTTGTATAATGTCAATTCTGGTTCTTGCTCGATTTTGTTTTCCGCAAAATGATTCCATCTTTTTTCAAAAGGTAATTCTTAAAACTTCCGACACATTATTATCAAAAACAACACCTGACAATATAATCCAATATTTTAACGAGATTATTCCGCTTTCACAGCAGGAAATGCATAAAGGAAATTGTTTGTTTATAGCAAAACAAATTAAAAACGAACCGATTAATTCTTTTAAAGTCGGTTTTTCAAAGAGCTATTCCAAAATTCGCAAGGGTTGGGCTCTGGAATATGTGAGCATAATATTTTCAAATTCCGGTAGGTATATATCATTTGAAAGCTGTTCAAAACAAATTTTGAACAGTCTTGGAAAAAAAGCTAAAAATAAGGAAGTCTATGGTGCCCCGACGGTTGCTTGGACTTTGGGAAAATATTCGGCGAGCTTTTTTATTGAAAAAGATGCTGATGTTGAACAATTAAAGCTGTTGCTTCAAATTGAAAATAATAACGATGATGAGGAATGATTATAAAATCTGTTCCAATTGATTCGATGGAATATATTCAGCAAGTTTTAGCCCAAATTCCCATCTTAGAAATCTTTCTATAAAATGAATCGCCTTATCTACATGAAAGGATGCGTCTACAACGCTCGGATTTGAATATCCAGCCAGCGTTATACCTTATTTCCATTCAATATTTTCTTTAATTTTTAAGGGCCAAGATAATGAATAAC
>JBAVGL010000465.1:0-2339 GCA_049684795.1 Chitinivibrionales bacterium
GAACTCCTGGCACAGCTGGTCGTCGAACAGCCGGTGGCTGGTGTTCGCGTCCAAGGGAAATTCACCCTACACGCAGCTTTATCTCACCCATGTCGACGAGCAGGGCAACGACGCGCCTGCCGTGCTGCTTGACAATTTGACGTCTCCCGACAGGGCGGCCAATATCCCGGAATTCGTCTATGCCAGTCACAAGTCCATCGCGCGGATCGACCCGCAATTCCTCGACGACGTTTCGCTGTGGCGGGCGGGAATGGCGTTTCTGGACGCCCGCGACACCGGAAACGCCGAGGTCAAGTTTCGCGAGGTGCTGCGCATAAACCCTAAAAACGCCAGGGCCCTGGTGAGCCTCGGCAATATTGAGGAAGCGCGGGGAAATCTTGACACAGCCTCGGAATTCTACGGCAGGGCGGTACGGGCGGATTCGTCATTTGAAATAGCCCATGTCAATAAAGGGAACATTTTCCTCAAGCGGGAAAATTTCGAAAAGGCCATCGAACAGTATCAGGCGGCGCTGCGGCTCGCGCCGGACGACCTGTTCGCCCATTATAACCTCGCCGAATCCTACGTGAAGACCAAAAAATATCCCGATGCCGCCGCCCAGTTCCTGGCCGCGCTTCGGACCGCGCCCAATGACGCGCTCAGCAATCTTGAATTGGGAAGGATCTATTTACTTTTGGGTAAAAAAACGGAAGGAATCGCCTGCTTGAAAAAAGGCGTTGGCCTTGAACCCGCCAGCCCGGAAGGGCATCTGGCGCTTGCCATCGGCCTGCAAAAAGCCGGCCGAGGCCGGGAAGCGGTGCCGCAGTATAACGAAGCCCTGCAATTGCGGACCGGTTTCAGCGAGGCCCGGGACAGCCTGAACGCGCTGTCAAAGGCATTAATTTTGGCGAACTGAAGAAAAGTCCGCGGATGGGAAAGGCGTTTCAGACCGAAAATCGGTTTCTCTCTATTTCTTATTTTCCAGCCTTGGGGTGATTTATTTTCAAATATCAATGGAATTATAAATGCGCCGGGACTTTTTCCTTTTGAAACCCTGAAACTAATAACCATGCTGCCCGACATAATAATGTCTCGAATCGTTTCAAAAATCAAGGAAGTGTCCTCTCCGCGCATGATCCGGACATTGACAACGCCACAGAGTTTAAAAATTACGTTGAACAAGTAATTTCCTCAGCAAGCTGAAAAAAACTGAATGCTTGGTAATTCAAGCGGCGTTTCTCTACTTGTCAAAAGAAGGGGAGGGGTTTTATCAAAAAATAGTTCGATACCAAACATTTGATACCGAACCATTGTAATCGCCCGCCAATAGATAATCGAACTCTATTTTACCGGCTTCATTATGAAAACGCCGGTCAACTTTTTATTAGACGAAACAGCGGATTCCCCGGTTATTGTGTATGCTTTTTTACCATTTATCGGCAAACTTTCATTTAAACAGACCACTCTTTGAAGGGACAAGGAGCGCGTTAAATTACCAGTACTCGACACCTTTTGCCATAAACGGGTTTGGGTGGGTCCCTTGTTATAATGCTGGGTAATCTCCTGGTCCGACATCGGATAATTTACCAACCTGATCTCTTCTAATATTCCTTGGAATGGGAACCGATACGGAGTATTGCTGGGAAGAGTGGCGGGGTGACTGCCCAAGCCAACTCCCGGGCCCTGGTTTGCGACCAAAGCGCCAAAGGGCCTGACCGTCGTCTGTTTTTGCGTTTTTTTCACTCCGTTAATATATAATGACATTTGGCTGGTGGCATCATTTAGAACGGCTGTAATATACAAAGGAATATTCAATAAGGATAAAGAGTCCACCGGGACGCCGACATCATCGGTTACGTCAGGGGATGCCGATTCAATATGAAATCGGATATGCTTGAGCCACTGCAGGTCATAGTTACGATTTACCGGTTCTACCGTTAAAAAATAGGGGTCGTTTCCCGATCTGCCGTCGCCGCGATATAATATTGCCCCATGGTTCTGGTCGTTAGTACTAGTCCACGCCGGGTATCCTTGAATTATGCAATAAGCCTCAATAGAAAAAGATTTGGTTAAATAGAAAGTAGAATTATCCGAGACTTCACAAGAGTCCTGAGTAGCCCCGAATAAGCGGCCTTTGGGATCCGCCTTTGTATTATAGAGCCTTGCATGGTTGTTATTCCCCGACAGGTCCAAAACCGTGTCATTTCTGATATTGAGGAAATTCCAGTGGCCTACCACGGAATCCTTGCTCTCAGCGAAAATACAAACCGCCCCACATAAAGAAAGAAGAACCGCACTTCTAAACTTTTTTGCAAACATCATAAATCTACCCTTTTTCCTTTCAATTCTTCGAAGGAATT
>JBAVGL010000466.1:0-27147 GCA_049684795.1 Chitinivibrionales bacterium
CTCCCCGGCCGCTATGCGTCTTCCCCTCTCCTTGGCAAGGAGAGGGGACAAAGGGGTGAGGTATATTGGATGAATCTTTGTTATATCGTGATTTTGCCTTAATACTTTTCCAATATTCCAACATCGCCTCCAACCAATAAGCGCCGATGATGAAAAGGCCGATCATATACAGACCCTGCGAATTCGTCCATATTATTTGTAAAGGCAGGCACCACCAGAGCGCACGGTTTTTTCCCGTTCGGCGCGCATGCTCGAACAGGAAAACATATAATGCCATGCATACAATGGTAATGAGCACGGGCCGTACGTCAATCAGATACCGGACCTGAAAAAAGACTAACGGAGTGCAGGCTGACGCGATCAAGGTGCTTCGTTTCGAGGGAAATGTCCTGCAGAGAAGAAAGGCGACAAAGCCTACAACGGTCAATTTAAAAACGAGCAATGCCTTTTCAGCGCCATACGCATATAAGCCGTAGACCAACAGCTGAAAAAGCCAATGGAGATCTATCCATCGGGCGGATGGGAGCGTATAGGAAAAAGGGTCAATGAAAAGAAAATGTTTCCGAGCGATCATTTCTCTTCCGGCGGCCAGGTGCCAGAATATATCACCGTCGGTCAAGGGAAAATAGGTAAAAAAAGCCGAGAACGCCGCGCAGCCGATTACTAATAAAGCAAGGCCCAGTGAAATATTTGAAGAGTTATGGTTTTTCATCGGTTTTTGGCCGCCAGCCCCGATAGCATCGTGGAATCGGCGGGGAAATAAACAAGTCCTTTTGAAAAAACTTCCCGCGCTTTGCCAAAATCCTTCAACGTCAGAAGCACCGCGCCGTAGTTAGCGGCAAGGCCGTTTAAATCTGGATAGGCATTAAAAAGAGTATCGAAAAGCCGCCTGGATGCGGTAAGGTCGCCGCTTTGCGCATAGGCAAGCGCCAGGTTCCCTTTTGCCTCGATAAACGCTGGAATGCGGCGAACGCTTTCAATAAAATAGCCACGGGCTCGTTGGTAATCCTTATATCGCAGGCACAAATTCCCGGCATTGTAGCACATGACGCCCACGATTTCCTTTTTATCAATGTTTTTTAAATTGTACCAGGGTTTGTGCCCGGATAAATATCTCTGACGATAATAGTCGTCAGGATGTTCGAATCCCGATTTGTTCGGTTCAATATTAAAGCTGACATTTCCATCATCAAAACGACAGAAAAAATGCCCGGGCAACAGTACGCCATGGATTGGGCACCTGAGCTTTTCAGCAAGCATGAGAATAATGAGCGAAACGCCCAAGCAGGCCCCTTTTTTATGAGCATATACCAATTCCGGGAGCAGTGTTTCAACAAGCGTATCGCATGGATCAAACCCTATTTTCCATGTTTCATACACCACATTAATAATCGCACGGGCGCCATTAGGCCCAGCCGCCTTATCGGCTAAAACATTAAGCAAGGAATCAGCTGCACCATCAATGAGCGCATAAAAATAGTCATTTTCAATATTTCTTTTGCTCTTGGCAAGCGACAAAAGGCCTGCGGAAACACGGACGCAAGCCTCTTTCAGGGAAAGAGAATCCGGCAAATTCATCCTGGCGTCATTAACGGTTTTTTGTCCGTTTTTCGGATTGCTGACACATGCCGCAAAACAAATCAGAAAAGTCCCCGCAGCATATATAAATTTTTGCCGGGGAAATTTCATTGAGTTAATCCAGGTCATTTTTTGATGCGTGGGAAACATTTCGGAAGGCGCTGCGAAACCTTTGCGGGACAATATCCAAGGTCCTCCATCGCTGCAACCGGATCGAGGTTCGCGTCTTGAGTGATTCCCGCTATCACCTGCCACTTAAGCGGCGGGTTCTTCATGACCCGGGCCATTATTCTGGCAATAATCATGCAAAGGCTGACGGGAAGCGAAATAATGGGCTTGTTTGGCCTGTCAAGCAGCTTCAGGCAGAGTTCGCTGAATTGACGGATCGAAATGGCCTCCCCCCCGCTGAAATTATAGGTTTTTTTAAACGTTTTCTTCTTGCCATGAAGAGCGACCAGGCCCGCGATGACGTCTCCTACGTATACCGGCCGTTTAAGCGCCCGACCGGAGCCGATGAAAGGCACAAAGGGATATTTTTCCAAATAGTCAAGGTACATCTCGAACTCAAGGCCCCCCCGTTCCCCGTAAACCAGCGTGGGTCGGATGATTGTATAGTTAAGTCCCGAATATCGTACGATTTCCTCGGCCTTTTGTTTTGACAATGAATACGGCGTTGGCGCCGGGTAGGTGACCGAAGCGGAAGAAACGTAAATAAAATGCTGCACGCCCGCCCAATGCGCCTCTTCCACGATATTGCGCGTGCCTTCCGTGTTGACGCGGTCAAATTCTCGGTCATCGCCGCATACAATGATCGCGGCCAGATGATAGACCGTTTTTACGCCCTTGCAAATCCCGGCAAGGCTTACCTTCTTGGTGATGTCGGCATAGCATATATCGGCCGCCGAGTCGCTGATCCTCGATACGAAAGGGTCACCGGGCGCAACGCAAACGCGAACGAGTTCCCCTCGTTCGTGGAGTTCCCGCACCAGAACGCTGCCCATTGCGCCGCTGCCGCCGGTCACCAGAATCATAGGCGCGCGTACCCTCCGAAAAGATATTTTTTCATGACATTGATGACGCGAAAACCGTATGCTATGGAATTAACGTGAGAAATTTCATCACCATAATGCGTAGCGATTGGTATTTCTCCTATGGAAAATCCTTTCGCGCAACCGCATGCTATTACTTCCACGTCAAAATCAAAACTGACGCTGAATTTTTCAAAGGGCAAGGTATCCAAGGCTTTTTTGCCGTAAAAAAGCATGCCACTGTGATAATCGCTCATGGACAAACCAAACACTTTGTTTTCAATACACGTAAGCGCCCGGTTCGCGAAATATTTATACAACGGCATGCCGCCCGAAAGCGCCGTACCTGAAGCGATTCGGGAGCCTTGCATGATATCATACGATTTTATTCGCATGGTTTCAAGAGCGCGGGGCAGGATTTCAGGAGGATATTGGCCGTCGGCGTGAAGACAAACGGCCACGGTGCACATATCATTCTTGCACCGTAATAATCCGGCGCAAACGGCCATTCCATAACCCCGGTTTTTTTCAAAATGGACTGGTTTAATTTTAGGATTGGCCTGGGAAAGCTTATCGATGAGCGCGCCGGTTTTGTCGGAAGATCCATCGTTGACAACCCAACAATTGACCGTATCTTTCCAAATTTGATCGGGGATCCGTTTGAAAACCCCTTCAATGTGATCCCGAGCATTATACGCAGGCATGACAATGGAAATCAATGCACGTCCTTTTTTCCCCATACATCCTTGTACTCCATTATATAAGCCCGAATCGTCCTGGTAAGGGCGTCATCAAGTCCGATGGACGGAGACCAATCTAAAAGGCGTTTTGCTTTTGAAATATCGGGAACGCGCCGATCGGAATCATCATAACCATTGCCGTAAAATTGTCCGGACGATACATCGACTATTTCAATTTTATGATTGCCGTCTTCGCCCGATATTTTTTTATAAATAGCGGCCATGCGAACGGCAAGCTGTGCAATGGAACATTCATTGCCGGGATTGCCCACATTGAAAATCTGCCCATCCGCTTTTCCCGGCTTTTCGATTATGGCCATGATCGCGTCGATCGCGTCGTCGATATAGGTAAAACAACGCCTGCTTTTTCCTCCGTCAACAAGTTTAAGCTGTTTTTTAAACAACAACGCCTCCATGAAACACGCGATAACGCGCGGAAGCCCAACACCATCGACTCCCGGGATAAAATCCATATGCGGTCCTATAAAATTAAAAGGCCTTACAATTGTATATTTCAGACCATTCTCCAGACCGTTGGCATAGATGACTCGTTCATGCAGTTGCTTTGCACATGCATAGGTCCATCGTTGTAAACCTATTGGCCCCAGGACGAACGGCGAGGTGTCCTCTTTAAATACCTCGACGGGGAAAGACGCGCCTTTTTCAGCATAGCTTGCCACGGTCCTGCCATAAACCTCGCAGGTTGAAAAATGAATGAGCCTTTTTTTCATGGTTGTGCATAACGAAACGATTTCAAGGGGCTGGGTAAAATTATTTTCAATGACCCTCAGCGGGACCGTAGTATACAGCGACGGATTACATATCGCCGCGAGGGAAATCACGACATCGCTCTTTTCAACGGACTCCTTGAGTTTTCTGGTCCGGTAAATATCGGACTTTACAAAGGTAAAATTCTCATCTCCCAAGTGTCCGGCTATTTTTGCCGACGACAGATCAATTCCGATGACCCGGCAGCGCATGGCCGACAGAAGCCGATTTAAAAGATGCGATCCGATGAATCCGCCGCACCCGAGAACACAGAGCGTGTTTTTGCCCATAATTGCCCTGTAAAATAATTAATAAAATTCTTTTTCTTCAGCAAAATCATGGAAATCATTTTTTCAGGAGAATCACGTTTAAAAGTAAGTTATTTTACTACTACAATGGCAACACTCTTTCCATCCAGTAAATGCATCTCCTCGGCTTTTTCAAAAGGGGCGCGGACGTACGATCAAAACGCCGGGATTCAGCGCAGTATCCTTAAAAAAATTGCGGCAAAACTTCCCCGGAAAAACCTTCACGGCCCCTGGATCGACCTGGGAAGCGGCACGGGGCTGCTGGAAACAATGCTTAACGGACCCCAAATAAAAATCCCCATGCTGTGTGTTGACCTGGCACAAGAACCATTGAAGATGCTTGCAAAGCAAAACAATAGGCCCAACATTTGGCGCGTTCAGGCGGACATAGACACGTTGCCGTTCAAGCCGGGAATATTTTCTTTGGCCGTTTTGTCCTCGGTGATCCAATGGCTGCCTGACCCTGCCCAGTCACTTTCACGCGCCGGTGCGTTGTTATCAAAAGAAGGCAGGCTCCTGTTCTCATATTTTTGCAAAGGGACTTTTGCTGAATTGTTTGCCCTGAGGACGGAAAAAGGTCTGCCCTTGCCCGTGGCATTATTAGGCGGGAATTCGATCAGGGGCCTCGTTGAAAAAAGCGGACTGAAAATAATTGAACTCGAAATGTTTGCACAGAAAAGTTATTTTACAAGCGCCTGGGACATTTTAAAAAATATAAGCGCTATCGGCGCAAGCGCGATTGCAGGCCCGAGACTTTCCAAACGCCAGCTTATACTCTTGTGTGAAGAATATGAGCACCGGTTTAAAACCAAACGCGGAGTCCCCGTTTCATATACGGTTGCGCTTGGCCAGGCAAAAAAAGGACCATCGCATGGAACTTGACCAACTTAGGGGTTTTTTCATTACCGGCACCGACACCGGCATCGGTAAAACCTTTACCTGCCGGGTTCTGGCCGACGCTCTGTCGAAGACCCTCGACGTGACCTACGTCAAGCCGGTGCAAACAGGGTGCGTCAGGAACGAACTGGGAGAGCTGACGGCCCCTGATTTTGACATCATGCTCAAGGGCCCCATTCAATTTACCGGGTCCTATCATTCGCACGTTCCCTACCAATTTGAACCTGCCTGCTCACCGCACCTTGCCGCAAAACTTGCTAACAGAGAAATATCATTAGATCATATCGCCCAGTGCGTGCGTTGGGTCGGAATCGAAAACGGCAGAGCAAAATTGGTTTTGGTCGAAGGCGCCGGCGGCGTGCTCACTCCTTTGAGCGCGACAACATCCATGCTTGATTTAATAGGTCGCCTCGGACTCCCGGTTGTCCTGGTCGTGTCCCCAAAGCTCGGGACGCTTAACCATACACTTCTGTCTATCAATGCGATACGGCAGCGTGCCTTGCCCCTGGCTGGTGTTGTCATGAATAATTATTGCAACGCAGAAGAGGATTTCATTTACAAAGACAACGTGGAAACCATTCGAAATGCCATCCGGCCCGTACCGTTTCTGGTAATACCCTTTAATGGCCGTGCCAACGGCGCCGTTGAGGAATTCTGTCATGAGCTTACAGCCGGGAATATTTGACCATATTTGGTTCCCTTTCACCTGCTCCCAGGACCTGAAGGATTTTCCGCCAATTGTCATTGAGCGGGGAGAGGGAATTTACATTTATGATACCCGCGGCAACTGTTACATGGATGCCATCGGCTCGTGGTGGGTAAGCGTATTGGGCCATAATCACCCGCGTATTTCACGCGCCGTCAGCGGTCAAATTAACAAATTAGAACACGTGCTTATGGCGGGTTGTATAGCCGAGCCGACACTGAGACTGTCCGGACTCCTGGCCGGCATGGCCCCCAAAGGGCTTGACCGCATTTTCTATTCCGATAACGGCTCAACGTCAGTTGAGGTGGCCCTTAAAATGGCGATCCAATACTGGGCGAACAAAGGCGAAAACAAAAAAGAATTTGTATCGCTTATCGGCGGGTATCACGGCGACACGCTGGGCGCCATGTCCGTCGGCGGCATACCGTCGTACCATGACCTTTTCCATGATCGGTTCAAGAAACAGCTTTTCGTCAATTCGCCATACTGCTATCGCTGTCCGTGCGGCCTGGACAATACTATCTGCATTGCGCAGTGCATGGATTCTTTGGAAACGCTTTTAAACGCGCAGTCCGCTTCGATTGCCGCATGCATTATAGAACCCATGGTACAAGCGGCCGTGGGCATGCGCGTCTATCCGGCAAAAGTCCTTACGCGTATTTCAGAACTGTGCAAAATCCATGACGTCCTGCTCATTGCCGACGAAGTGGCCATGGGCTTCGGCAGAACGGGCAGACTTTTTGCCTGCGAACATGCCGGTATCGTCCCCGACATCATGTGCATTGCCAAAGGACTTACCGGTGGTTATATTCCCATGGCCGCCACGCTTACCAGCGAGGAAATTTACCGCGAATTCTGCGGGGATTATTCTTCAGGCCGTGAATTCCAGCACGGCCATACCTTTACCGGTAATCCATTGGCCGCCGCGGCCGCCTGCGAGACGTTGACCATACTTAAAGAAGAAAATATTCCCGATTCTCTTTCGGAGAAGATCGCCTTTTTTCAAAATGGCCTGCATCAATTCAATGATTTCGATTGCGTCGGCGACGTTCGGTCCATAGGCATGGTAGGCGCAATTGAATTAGTCAAAAACAAAAAAACAAAAGAAAAACTCCCCGCAGAAAAACGGTTGCCTTTTTTTATTGCCCGCAAAGCATTGGAACACGGCCTGCTTATCCGGCCGCTGGGCGACGTGCTCTATTTCATTCCGGCGTACATTATTACCGAAGAGGAAATGGACTTGATGTTACAGACTGCGAAAAAAGCAATTAAGGATGTCGCCGTAACATTAAATCATTAACTTGACCTCTGCATTGAATATGAACGACTCCCCTATTTACGATCGAATAAATAAATCGCTTTCCGACAAAAAGCGGGCAAACCTGTTCCGTACCGTGGCAAAGCCACTCACAACGCCGGTGATTGATGTATCAACCAATAGTTATCTTTCACTCCACGCCAATCCTGAAGTTGCGCAAGCGGCGCGCGCATTGACGCGCGACCAGTTTTATGGCAATTGCGCTTCACGGATTATCTCGTCCAACTCTCCCTTGTATGACGAACTGGAATCAGAAATCGCTTCATGGGAAAATACCGAGTCGGCCCTTGTCTTCAATTCCGGCTATGTCGCAAACCTCGGCATCATAACCTCTTTGTGTAACCGCGACACCGAGATATTTTCCGATAAGCTCAACCATGCGTCAATCATCGACGGCATCCAATTATCGGGCGGCATAATGACCAGATACCTTCATTGCAACCTAACAGACCTTGAAAAGAAACTTGCCGCCTCCACCAGAAAAGACAAGATCATTGTAACCGACACGGTATTCAGCATGGACGGCGATTGCGCGCCGCTTGCGGACATCTGCGAACTGGCCGCGAAATATTGCTGCATGGTCATGGTTGACGAAGCTCATGCAACCGGCGTTTTCGGAAAAACCGGAAGCGGGCTCGTCGAACAATGCGGTCTTGAGCACAGCGTTGACATCCGCATGGGCACGCTCTCAAAATCAATCGCAGGACTCGGCGGGTATTTTGCAGGCTCTCAAATGCTTCATGATTATTTTGTCAATACCAGCCGGAGCCTTATTTATTCCACCGGCCTCCCCCATGCCGCGTTGGCCCATGATCTGGCCGCGCTGCGATACATTCGCGCTCGTCCGGAAATGGGAAAACAACTCCTTGAAAAATCGTCAAGTTTCGGAATCAGCCTGCGGGAATTGGGGTTTTCAACGCTCAATTCAACAACGCACATCGTGCCGTGCCTGTTCGGAGATGAAAAAGCGGCATTGTCGGCATCGGAATTTTGCTTGCGAAACGGGATCAAAGTGCCCGCGATCCGTCCGCCAACCGTCCCTCCACATTCAGCCCGCCTGCGGTTTTCAATGCAGGCTGATTTGTCCAAGGAAAATCTGGAGTATATAATCGGGATTTTAGGTAAAATTAAAAATGCAAAGTAAATGGCTCGTTTTTGGCGGTTGGTCTTTGCCGCCCGATATATTGTCTCCTGTTTTCAGCAATGAAGCAACCTATGTCGACGTCAACAAGTTGTTCCTGGACATTATCGCTGAAAAATGCTTAAAAGATACTTGGGTAGAAATAATTTCCGATAAAACCGCGCATTTGATCGCGAAGGCACCTGTCTGTATTGCCGGTTGGTCAACAGGGGCCTTTCTTGCTTATGCGCTATCTACCATCATAAAACCTCAAAAGATGATCCTGCTTTCCGCCTCGCCTTCATTTTGTAAACGAGCCGGTTTTGTTCATGGCCAGGACAGCGCCGTAATAAAAGTCATGCGGAGACAATTGACGCGTAACAAGTTATCAGTCCTTGAAAATTTCCAGAAACAATGCGGATTGGACCAATATATTAGGTTGGCGGAGAATTACTCCGCAGAAGAATTGACCTCCGGATTGCATTTTCTCGAAAAAATAAATCTGCTGCCATTAAAAAAACCTTTGTGCCCGACACTTTTGTTTCATGGAAAAGAAGACGCCATCATTCCCTCCAAGGCCGGGGAATTCTTTGCACGGGAAACCGGGGCAGCAAAAACTATTTTACCGGGCGGGCATGTATTTTTTTTAGATGATTCAAATGCGCTTTTAATCCGAAATGCAGTTGATCACGCATAAGGGCTCTTACAATGTCACCTTTTTCAATCGCCGAAGATCTGTATCAGAAATCCATACATAAAAACATAGCCAGCGCGGATCTTGACGCCATTATTTCCTGGCCTGAAGAATCTTTGTCGATTTTATTCGCCTGTGCCGACCAGGTGCGCCGGCACTTTTTCAGCAACAGTGTTGAGCCGTGTTCCCTTATGAACATAAAATCCGGCGGATGCGGTGAAGACTGCTCTTTTTGCAGCCAATCGGCGCACAACACCGCCAATATCACGGTATCCGAACTCGCAAAACCCGACGCGATTGCCATGCAATTTAAAAAAGCCAGGGAGCTGGGTCTTGACTTTTGCGTTGTTTCGAGCGGCAGGAAATTATCGACGGCTGAAATAAAAAATGTTGCGAAGGCGCTTAAGACCGTTGGCGCTCCCGCCCACGCCTCGCTGGGGATACTTTCCAATGAAGAATTCGGACTACTTAAAGGCGCCGGAGTAACATGCTACAATCATAATCTTGAAACAAGCCGGAGCTTTTTCAAGAACGTTTGCACCACGCACACGTTTGACGACAGAATTGCCACGGTAAAACGCGCGAAGAAAGCAGGTATTCGCGTGTGCTGCGGCGGAATTTTCGGAATCGGAGAATCCTGGTTAGACCGGAAATCGCTGTGTCTGGAGCTTATGGCCCTCGATGTGGACACGGTCCCGATAAACTTTTTTAACCCTATTACGGGAACTCGCGCCAAACCTCCCCCTGAAACACCTCTGGAATTCCTAAAAATCGTTTCGATGTTCCGTTTAACGCACCCTGACAAGACCATTAAAGTATGCGGAGGCAGGGAATTCCATCTGTGAAAATTACAGCCGCTCATCTTCTTCGCCGGCGCAAACGGTTATGTTTCAGGCGGCTATTTGACCACCACAGGCGATGGCGTGGACGCGGATGACAGAATGATCGAAATGCTTGGCCTTAAAAAATCTACCTGACTATTACCCAGACTCCACCGCGCCTTACCTGCCAGTGACCGGGCACCCAAACATACCGGTGACGCCACCGTCCCCAGCGCCAATGGCCCCCAATCCAAACAGCCCCGGGATAAGGGCTTGGAGGAACTACGGCCACCATCGGAGGAGGCGGCGGCGGAATGGTATAGACGCAATCGGCGCCCAGAGAGAGCAGCAGCATGGCCACGACAAGTATTCGTTTAAGCAAATATTTCGGCATGGTTTATTCCTTTCTCACAAAAAAATAATTGAACGCCGAATAAACTTCCATAACTAAAATCAAGAATACGCGGGCAGGCGCTCATGTATTCTTTTTTGCCTTTGCCTTTGCCCGCCAGTTTTCCCAGGCATAGTAAAAGGTCGGGGTAACCACCAGGACCAGAATGGTGTTGAAAAGCAGGCCCCAGAAAATGGCCCAGGCCATCGGCGCCCACCATTGCGTGGTTTCCGATTTAGTCACGACTCCGAAATGGAGAAAATCCAGCCCCACGCCGGTCGCTATGGGCAGAAGGCCTATCATGGCGGTGATTGCCGTGAGGAGCACGGGGCGCAAACGAGTGGCGCCGCCTTCGATGACCGCCTCGCGAAGCGGTCGGCCGCTTTTCCTGAGCCGGTTCATGAAATCGATAAGCACGATGCCGTTTTTCGCCACCACGCCGGCCAGCGCGATGATGCCCACGCCGCTCATGAGGATCGCGAATGTCACATCGCGGAGGTCGGCCCTGCCGCTCGTGATAAAATTGACAAAAGCGCTTATTTTATTGGTAATGAGCAGGCCCCAGAACACGCCGCCCAGCGACAGCAGTATGCCGAACAGAATCAGGAACGGCTGGAACAGCGAATTGAACTGGAACACCATGGTCAGAAACACCAGGCCCATGGCGATAAAAAACGCCTTGACGAGGAATCCCTGCGATTCCGCCTGCATGCGGTTGCCGCTTCCGGGGCGGATGGTATAGCCGGGCGGAGGCCTTAATTTGTTGACTGCGGCCATGGCCAGTTTTTTCGGAACCCGCTCGTCTTTCTGGCCGGGCGCGAGCTCCGCCGTCACCTGAATGGTGCGCTTGCCGTCGACGTGCTTGATGGACGCAATGTTGGCGCCCTGGGTGATGGTCGCGACGCTGGTAAGCGGCGCCTCTTTGCCGTCTTTCGAAATGACGATTTCATTAAGCCCGTGCTGGTTTTCCCGCGCCTCCGGCGAAAGCCGGACGAGGATCTTGTATTCGTCCTTGCCTACGCGGTATTTTCCCGATTCGTTTCCGTAAATGGCGCCGCGCACGGCCGAGGCCACGTCGAGGGTGGAGAAACCGAGCCGTTTGGCCTGTTCCCGGTCCACGTTCACCCGAATCTCCGGCCGGGCGGGATCGTAGTCGTGAGTTGTATTTGTCAATCCAGGCACCTTCTGTATCATGTTCTTGATGCTGTCCGCAAGCACGCTCAATTGCTGATAATCGTCGCCGCTTATTTCAAGCTCCACCGGTTTTCCGGTGGGCGGACCCATTGCCTGTTTGATGACCTGCACCTTCCAACCGGGCACCAGTTGCGGCAGCGTGTCTTCAAGCCAGGCCATGGTTTTGTATGACGATACGGACCGTTCCTCGAAGTCGTTGAACACGAGGTCGATATATCCTTTATTGCTTTCCGCCTGGCTGCTCGTCATCCGGGAGGATTTTCCGGAACCCACGATCGTGTTGACGGTCTTTACAGAAGCTACTTTCTTCGGCATGGACATGGCTATGCGTTCGGGAATACCGATCGCGCCGTCGGTGATCGCGATGTCCTGCGACAGCGGGCCTTCGACCTGGACCGAGGCCACGTCCGGCTCGATGACCGGGAAAAACACCACGCCGGGCCCGAATTTTCCGTACATGAAGATGCCCGAAATAACAAACGCAAGGCAGAAAAGAGCGAGAAGCGCAGGATGGTTAAGCGAGCGACGGAGGAGCTTCCGGTAAAATTCCTTAAAACTTTCAAACCCTGATTTTTCTCCGCCTTCAAGCTTGTGCGCGTCTTTGTTCGTCATGGTAAGCGAGGCGAACACAGGATTAAAGATGAAGGCAACAAAAAGCGAACCCGACAAAGTGATTGTTACCGTTATGGGAAGATACTTCAGGAATTCGCCCATGATTCCGGGCATGAACAACACGGGCGAGAATGCCGCAACCGTGGTGAGCGTAGCGGTAAACACCGGCACCATTACCTCTCTTGTCCCGTCAAGCGCAGCCTGGAAACGGTTTTTCCCCATGCCGAGGTGACGGTAAATGTTTTCCACGACCACAATGCCGTCGTCCACCAGCATGCCGAGGACCATGACAAGCGTGAAAAGCACCACCATGTTGAGCGTGACGCCCATGTTGCTCAGCACGATAAAGCCCATTGCCATGGAAAATGGGATGGCGGTGGAAATAAACATGGAATTACGCACGCCGAGAAAGAAGCTCAGCACCAGAAGAACGAGAATGATGCCCATGATAAGGTGGTTCTGCAGTTCGTCGACCATCTGCCGTATATTTTTCGACATGTCGTAAGTTATTTCGTAGTGCGTGCCGGCCGGCCAGCGGGTCTTTTCATCATCGATGATTTTTTTCGCCTCATCGACGATTCGCACGATATCCTCGCCTGTGCGTTTTGCAACTGTCAAGGTCAACGACGGCTTGCCGTTGGTGCGCGAGATCGACTGCCGGTCGCGGGTATGGGTGAACGCCACATGCGCAACGTCCTTGACGCGGATCATCTTATCGTTCATCGAGCGTACGATGAGGTCGTTGAACTGTGACGGGTCGGTGAGCTCTCCCGTTACCTTTATGGAAAATCGAAACCCTGAGGTAATCATGGTGCCGCCCGGCACGTTCGTGTGCTGGGTGGAAATCGCCTTGGAAATATCCGATAAAGTCAAGCCGTACTGCCGCAAGAGCGCCGGGTCCACATCAACGGCTATTTCCTTGTCCTGCTTCCCGAGGACCTTGGATTCAAGCACTCCCGGTATCTTCGCCATGCGGTCCTTGAGATTGTCGGCGAGCGCTTCAAGACGCTCTATATCGTAGTCCGAATAAAGCGCGATATTGGCGATGGGGATCGTGTTGAAATTCAGCTCCTCGGTTATCGGGTCTTCTGCGTCCACGGGAAGATCGCCCCTGGCCTGGTCGACCTTGTCCTTAACGCGGCGCAAGGCGTCCTCTGTCTTGACCGAAGGATCAAACTCAAGGAATATATTGGAATAACTTTCGTTGCTGGAACTCGTCATCTGCTTGACCCCGTCGATGCCGTCGAGCTTGTCTTCGATTTTCTGGGTAATGAGGTTTTCTATTTCCGGAGGGTTTGCCCCCGCATAGAGCGTGGTGACGAAAATATAAGGAATTTTAATTTCGGGAAACGATTCACGGCGCATTCCCGTGAAACTAATCAGTCCGGTGATGAAAAGAAGCACCGCTAAAACGATCACCGACACCGGGTTCTTAAGCGCAAATTTGGTCATTAAAGAATCTCCTATGCTTAAAAGCTTACTTTCGTCCCATCGCTCACCTGAAAGGCGCCGGTCACTACGAGCTTGTCGCCTTCACGCAGGCCTCCTGTAATGAGCGAACTGTCCGGGGTGGTCGCGCCCACCGAGACCAGACGCTGCTTTGCCACACCGTTTTCCACGACCATCGCCGATATCCCATTTTGCAAACGTACCAGGGAGGCGGAGGGAACGACGATTGCCTTCGCATACATGCGCCGCAGAATGCTTGCGCGCCCAACCATGCCGGGCTTGAGCATTCCGTCGCGGTTCGTCACCACGACGCGCGCCGTCACGGTCCTCGACTTTGAGTCCACGGCGCGGTCAAGACTTTTCAGCCTGCCGTCAAACGCCTGGTCAGGGCGCTGAAGCAGCCGGAATTCCGCCTTCATCCCTTCTTCGTAGCCGAAGGCCTCAGCTTCGGGTATCGCGATGTCGGCTTCAAGCTGGTCAATGCGCGCCACGCGCACCGTTGGAACTCCTGGAGCGACGGTCTGGTATTTTTCAATGGCGCGACTGACAAGAATGCCGTCGAACGGCGTTTGGCACTGACAGTCCTCATAGGCGCGCTGGGCGGTGGCTAAAGCCATTCTTGCGTTTTGATACGCAAGATTGCGCGAGTCCAGCACCGCCCGGCCAAGCGATCCTTTTTCAACGTTTATCTTGTCGCGCTCCAGGTCTCCCTTAGTCACGTCGACCTGGGCTTTCGCCGCTTCCAGGGCTGCGCCATATTTTTCACCTTCAATGTCGCACAACGACCCGCCGGCTTTAACATGCGTGCCTATGGGCATGATCGAATTGACCCGGCCGCCCTGAAACGGGGCCATGAGATTGGCGTCTTCAATGCCACGCAAATCGGCCGAATAGCTTTCCCAGTCCTGAAAAGGCATTTCCTTGACTTCGCTGACCACAACCTTGACGGTTGCCGAATCGGCCGATTGTTTTGCCGCGGCTTCGGAGTTTTTTTTCCCTTTTTGCCCTCCGCCACCGGCGGCAAGGATCGACACGCCAAGCCCCACCACGAACAGCGCGCATAAACTGTAGATAACGATTGCTTTCTTTCCCATGATTTTTGTTCCTTCTGTTAATTGAGTGAAATAATATCCCTGCCCATCGCGACAAGCAGGGCGGCCCGGCTTCTCATTTGGTTAAAACGCGCCTGGATCAAGCCGACCTCCGCCTGCTGCAAACTTTCGTCGGCGAACTTCAAGTCTGAAAATGCGCCGCTTCCCAGTTTAAAATTATCGTTGGTGAGGTTATAGCTTTCAAACGCCGCCTCATACGCTTCTTTGGAAGCCTCATACATACTATCATAAACAGCGCAATTTCTTATGTCGGACCGAATTTCGATTTCAACCGCCTTTGAAAGCGTTTCATAAGCTATATCGAGTTTATGCGCGTCCGAAAGAAACTCTTGCGCCTTGGCGCTGTTGGCGAACCCATCAAAAATGGTCCATTGCGCGCCAATTCCAAGCGTCCAGTTTGTAGCGCCATTGTTCGAAAATAAAGGATTGCCCGCATACTTCGACCATCCTGCGGAACCGGTCGCTGCAATTGACGGCAGGTACATTGATTTATAAATTTTGGCCCCGCCCTTTGTTGCCTCTGCGTATAACTTGAGCGATTGGAGTTCCGCACGGTCTTCCATCGCAAATCCTATCGCCTTATCTGGTTTCGGAATAACCGTTGCCATGAGGCCCGGTATTTCCATCGTTGTGTCGAGCGTAGATGTATCGGCAAGCGGCCGCCCCATGAAAGAATTCAAGAACATCCGTCCCTGACGGGCATCCCGGATCGCCTTGAGCAGGTTCGAGTATTCCTTTGAAAAATCCGATTTTGTAGACAGCACCGTGGCTTTGGCTCCCGAACCGGCTTGGAAATTTCTGTTTGTGTATTCAAACAACTCTTTCTTGCGGGCCACGGTACGTTCCTGAATTCCACAAAGTTTTTCCGCGTATAC
Source organism: Chitinivibrionales bacterium (assembly GCA_049684795.1). GTDB lineage: Bacteria > Fibrobacterota > Chitinivibrionia > Chitinivibrionales > FEN-1185 > JBAVGL01. Next base: position 15,612 of record JBAVGL010000466.1, read on the forward strand.
GGTTTGAAAAAACATGTCGAGCGCGGCCAGCTGCAGGGTCTGTACGTTCCTCGCATAGGTCAAATGGGCCGATTTGCTGTATTCCTGCGCGACCTTCAAGGCGGTCCCGATCTTTCCAAAAGTGTATATCGGCTGTGAAAACGAAAGTCCTGCGCTGTAAATCGTCGATTTTTGCGGATTACTGAGAGTGGAAAACTGACTCAATTCGTTTTCTATATATGCCAGAGTACCGGAATCGTTTTGAGTAAAGTCGGATTTTTCCTTGGCCATGGAACGGGATGACGAACTTGATCCACCGCCGCTGCTTCCACCAAAAAGAGAGCCGTAGCTTTGCGCCACATATCCTGTTGCGGAAATCACGGGCAAGGCATTTGCCCAATTCTCCCTCACCACCTGGTCCGCCCTGATGATCGTCTCCTTCATCATCTTAACCGAATCGCTGTTCGCGCACACTTCTCGAATGGCCTGTTCGAGCCCGAGTTTCTGGGAGAAAGATTGTGTCGATAAACCGACGATCATACAGCTTGTTATTATTGTTTTGATCCCAAGATTCATTAGTAAGTCCTTTTAATGAAAAACCACTTCTATTAGAGCTATAATCATGCCAATCGGGATGTATATCGTTTGCCTCGATACACCGCTCGCCGAGTAGGAATTGTTCGCCGAATCGAGGTGAGCGGCACTCGGCAAGCGATTTAGCCATAGTTAATTTTTAATATTCAAACCCCCGGTAAGAAACGAAATAAGCTGTTTGATTTCCCGGTCGCTTTCGCCCGTCTTGCCTTGATTTTTCCATTCAATGAAAATCCCCCGCAGAAGCGACACCAGATATTGTGAAATTATTTTTTCATCAAGATCGTACCGGATTTCTCCTCTTCGTTTCCCTTCTTTCAAAACTTCGATAAAAACATCAAAGACCAGTGAATATTTCTTTTTAAATTGACAGAATAATTTCTCGTGGTATTCCCTGATTTTTCCGTTGTTTTCATTCTCTGATTGGCGGAAATCCGTAGTTGCCAGCAAAAACGCAAAATGTTCCCCGAAAAAAGAAAAAACCGTATTTAAAATCTTCTGGAGATTGTCCAGGAATTTCGCTTTGGGGTCCAGGTTATTTTTGATCGCATCGAATAAATGGTCAAAATCCCGGTTCGCGAGGCTTAAAAACAGCGATTCTTTATCGTTGTAATAATTGTAGAGGGCCGCTTTTGAAAACCCGGCCTGCGCGGCAATGTCGTCGAGACGGGTTTCATGAAAGCCTTTTTCCGCAAACACCTTTCGGGCGGCATCCAGTATCAGGCCGCTCTTGGCGTCACGGATGATTTGTTCTCTATTTTCTTTGGCATCCATATTTTTGACTCCTGAGTCACTTTGATATGTTTGGTATATATTATAATAAATTTCAAGTTAATTGTCAAGAGATATATTATATTTTTTTGCATGGCCACATCAATAGCAGTCGCCGGCAAGGGCGGGACGGGGAAAACGACAATCACCGCGCTTATCGTCCGCTACCTTAAAGAAAAGAAAAAGGGGCCGGTGCTTGTCATGGATGCCGATCCGGACGCTAACCTCGGGACGCTATTGGGAATAAAACCCGAAAAATCCTTGGGCGATTTGCGCGAAGAAATTCTCAGGGAAATCAAAAGACTTCCTTCCGGAATGTCAAAAGCCGCCTATCTGGAAGCGGGCCTGCACCAGATAATCGCCGAAGCCGACGGCTTTGACCTTATCGCCATGGGACGCGGCGAAGGCCCGGGGTGCTATTGCTATTTAAACAGCCTGATCCGAAAATTTTCGGAAGACCTGACGCCGTCGTATGCCTGGGTGGTCATGGACAACGAAGCCGGGCTGGAGCATTTGAGCCGCAGAACCACAAACAATATCGACGCCTTGCTGGTTGTAGTAAATGAAAACCCCCTTTCTTTTGATACGGCAAAAAGCATCGAATCGATCACCGCGAACATCAAGAATGCTATCCGGAAAAAATACCTGGTGACCAACATGGTGCGGCCTGAAAAATTTTCCGTCGTCAATCGCCGCATTGCCTCTCTTAATCTCGAACATATCGGCGATATTCCCCTTGATTCGGTTCTGGAAAATGCTATTTTTGAGGGACAATCCCTTATGACGATTGAGGGGTCGTCGGCGTTTGAAAGCGTTGGCATGATCATGAAATCCCTTGGAGCGTGATAACCAATGCATATTCATCAAATACTCGACTCTCACAAAACAAGTTTCAGCTTTGAATTTTCTCCGCCTCGCAATGCCGCCGCCGCGCTACAGATTTTCCAGACCATCCAGGACCTTATCGCCCTTAAGCCCTCTTTCGTAAGCGTAACGTATGGCGCGGGAGGGTCTACCCGGGAACTGACGCACGACATGGTGGTCAGGCTTACAAAGGAAACCGGTCTGACTGTCATTCCGCATCTTACCTGCATCTGCACTACCCCAAAAGAGATTGAGAGAATTGTCGATAAGTACATTGAAAGCGGGATCGAAAACATCATGGCCCTTGGTGGAGACATGCCTAAGGGAAAAAACTGCGACCTTCCCGCCAGCGAAGGTTTCACGTATGCCATTGACCTCGTCGCTTTTATCAAGAAGCATTTTCCAGGCCTCGGCATCGGCGTTGCCGGCTATCCTGAAGGCCACCCTAAAACTCCAAACCGCCTCAAGGAAATCGAGTATCTCAAGGCCAAGGTCGACGCGGGGGCCGATTATATCTGCACGCAATTGTTTTTCGACAACCATTTGTTCTACGATTTCTGCGAACGCTGCGTTATTGCGGGAATCACCGTGCCGATTGTCGCCGGAATCATGCCGGTAACGTCCATCAACAACATGGTCCGAATGGCCGATCTTGCGGCCTGCACGCATTTTCCAGCCAGGCTCATGAAGGCGCTGACCCGCGCCGAAAACGACGACTATGTTGAAAAAGTCGGCACGCACTGGGCAACCGAACAAGTCAGGGACCTGATCGACAACAATGTCCGGGGCATACACTTTTATACGTTCAATAAATCCAGGGCAACGCTCAAAATCTATGATTCACTCGGCGTGTCTTCCTCTGCGCGATTGAATAGCTGATCCGAATATGACCCCTTTAATCGAAATACTCATTATTCTTATGCTCATCGTCATCAATGGCATTTTTGCCATGGGCGAGATCGTGATCGTGTCTTCCCGTAAGACCCGGCTGCAGCAGTGGGCGAACGAAGGCAACCTGAAAGCCCAGGCGGCCCTTAAATTGTCCCAGGAACCGACGCTGTTTTTGTCAACCACACAGGCCGGTATTACTCTTATCGGCATAATGGTCGGCGCGCTCGGCGAGGCGACTCTCGCCGGCCATCTTGCAAAAAGGCTCGCGGAAATACGCGTTATCGCTCCTTACAGCAGTCTTATCAGCATGGCCATTGTCGTCGTATGCATTACATATGTTTCGCTTATCGTCGGAGAGCTCGTCCCCAAACGCCTCGGACAGTATAGCCCCGAGCTTCTCGCATCCGCCATGGCCCGGCCCATGCGGATTTTTTCCGTTATCGCATCGCCTCTTATCAAGATCCTGACTATATCCACCGATTCGCTTCTCTGGTCGCTTTCGCTCGTCGGCGTCCGCCAGCCCAAGGAGCCGCCGATCAGCGAGGAAGAAATAAAGGTCATGATCGAGCAGGGGACGCAGGCGGGCGCGTTTGAAGAAACCGAACAGGGCATTATCGAACGCGTGTTCCGCCTCAACGACCAGCACGTGGCCAGACTCATGGTCCCGCGCGCCAGGATCGTCTGGCTGGACGTGAGTGATACCCCGGAAGGGCTGCAAAGCGTCCTTCTGGACAACAATTTCACCAGGTTCCCCGTGTGCAGCGAAGGCCTTGACAAAATCTTAGGAGTCGTTCATGTCAAGGACTTGCTGGGCAGCCCCGTCGGGGACTTGCCTGCGGACATTAAAAGGCAGATGCGCCCGGCCATTTTCATACCCAAACAAATGAGGGCGCTCAAGGTGCTCGAGCTTTTCAAGCAATCGGGCATGTACCTGGGCATCGTGATCGACGAATACGGCGGCATTATCGGCCTGGTATCGCTCAACGACATTCTGCAGGCCATCATCGGCAATATTTCCCCTCTCGACAACCCCGAGGACCCTCAAGTGACGCAACAGGAAGACGGCTCGTGGCTTATGGACGGCATGCTGCCGATTGAAAGGTTTAAGGACATTGCCGGCATTGAAAAACTTCCCGACGAAGAAAAGTACCAGACGCTCGGCGGTTTTATCATGACGTACACCGGCTCGGTCCCTTCAACCGGCGACCGCTTCGAGTGGGACCGCCTCCGTATTACGGTAGTGGACATGGACGGTAATCGTATCGATAAAGTGCTGGTTACGCCGGTTAAAGATTCCTAATTGTGCGCCACTCCACGATTCAAAATTTCAAATAAAGTTTCAATTGATTATTTGTTTTCGGGAAATTAACTTTATAGGCATGGATAACGAGGCCGTATCTTCGGAAACCGGAACAATTGACAGCCCATCACTGGCAAAAGTGCGGAAATTTTTCTCCCGACGCATCAATGTGCTGTGCATTGAAGACCGGGAAGACATCTGCGAGCTTTTAAGCGAAAGTATTTTCCCTTCTTCGCTCTTGAATATCAAGCCTGTCCACACTCCTGAAATGGCGAAAGCCGCCTTGTCGGGAAATATGACCTATCACTCCTGGATACTCGACCTTTCCCTGCAGAAACATAACGATGGCATGGAGATCCTTAAATTAAAACCGAACTTCCCGTTCTGTGTTGTCGTTTCAGGCGCCCAATCCATGGATGACGCCACCGCGGCCATCAAAGCCGGGGTCTATAGCGCGCATGATAAGAAAAATATCTTCACGATGAACCCCCATCCTTTCATCACGGAAGTCTGCGCCCTTTCCGCGGCCTCATTTCTGCTTAAAAGCAGGAGGCCCGCACGGTTTAACATGTACCAATTATTGTTGCGCGGTTTTATTCAAACGCCCGAAGAATGGAGCGCCAACTACTGCCTTAACGAACGCACGCTTCGTTTGATTTGTGAAGACGACTCGAATTTAAGCCCGAAACAATTTTTATGTCTCTATCATGCTTTGAACTTCATTCTCGCTTCCGACTGTCTGGTTCGGTCCATGGAAGGATACGCAACAACCCGTGAAACGCTTCTTAATCGTCTGGAATTCTGCGATCAATGCGCGGAGTATGTGGTCCGTAACAGCGAAACCATCTACGGACCCCGGTATTTAGCATGATCGTAAACCGCGATACGTCTCGCATGCAGCCGTTTAAACAATTTTCAAAGGAGTTATTATGCCGTTTACAGTGAAGAATGCCGTCGCCGTTGCCGCGGCATCGGTCCTGGCCTTTTCTTTCTTTGCAAATGTCAATGCCGATTACGTTTTAAAATACAAGCGGCACACCGACCAGTACACCATAAACGGCAAGACCGTCCCAGCCACCGACGCCACGCCGGTGACCACCCTCGCAAAGGACCGCTGCCGCATAGACCAGAACGCCGACACGGCCATCATCGTGAGGCTCGATAGGAACGTCGTTTATTACGTCAACAATAAAAAGAAGCAGTATTCGGAAATTTCCCTCGATGCCATCAACAAGGCCTTTGATACTTCCGCCTCGGCGAAAAACCAGCCTCCTTCACAACAGGAAATGCCGGCCATGATGGCGGGGATGATGAAAATGATGAAAATGGAGGCCACGGTAACGCCCACGGGACAGCAGAAGAAAATCGGCAACTGGAATTGCGCCCAATACACGGTCGCGCAAACCATCATGATGAGCACGTCGAATTCCGAAATCTGGGCCACGACCGACGTGAAAATCGACCCTGAATTTTACGCGAAGTTTCTAAGCGCGCCTATGTTCAAGATGCAGGGCTCGGAAAAAATTATCGCCGAAATGAAGAAAATAAAGGGCGTCCCCGTGCAGATAACTTCCACGGCTTCGGTCATGAAAACCGAAATTAGATCATCAGAGGAATTGCTTGACGTTTCAGAGACAAACGCGGCAGCGGATTTGTTTGAAATCCCGAAGGGGTTTAAAAAAGTAAAATAATCTGGTTTTGATGCTTCAAAAGGCCGATGCATATCGGCCTTTTTTAGTATGAAGAAAACAGCCATTAAAGAGCATTATTCGGAAATCTCATGGGTTTAGCATTTTTAGGATAAGCCTTCATTGCCGATAAATTGCCGATAAACCAAAGGCCCTTGAACAGTGCCGCAACCAGTTATTAACCCACCTTTTTAAGTTGTAAAAACTTATTTATTTCTTCTTTATCTAAATAACTATCAGTAACATATTTGTGAATAACGACGTTAATCATCGTTTGATATGGCAATCCGTTTTTATTCGCTTTTTCTTTTAACCGTTCCAAATCGTTTTCGTTTATTCTTAAACTAATTGGGCGGCTTTTCCTGCTACCTTCAATCAGCTTTTCAATATGATTTTTCGTTTCCTTTGAAACGGGACGATATTTTTCAAAATTCCTTTCAACGGACTCTTCTTCCCTGCTGAGAATAGTGTTCTTCATTTGCCTCTCCTTAAATATTTTTTACTGGCTTTTCGGCTTGGATAACATGTCTTTATAATTATTTTTTCCGGTTCGATTTTGACGACTACGACATGAACATATGATTTGTATTCAAGCGGAATAAGGAATTGGCTGGGATTCGAAGGATTTTCCAGGATTTCAAAATAACAATTATTTTCGATCAACCCCTTTATTTCATCGAGGTCAATGCCTCTTTCTAGCTTCAATCGTTCCTGTTTTTGCGGATCCCAGATTATTTCCATTGGTTTAAATATAATACAATGTATATACGTTGTCAGTATAATATTTTTTCGAGCCAATGATAAAATTCACCCGAAACACGCTTTGCCTTTTCGGCGTGCAATTTCCTGTAAGAATGTTGAAGTTTATCTAATCGCAGTGTGTCGGATGTCTTAAACTTTTTTTTATTTAGCCCGGTTGCGAAGCCATTTTCCGGGTCGTCGGTCTGTAATCAGTCTTAACATTTTGAATATTATGCAAGTTATGCCGGGCTGAAACATTTTGCCAAATTCATTGCTTTTCTTTTTCTTGGAATTCTTTCAAAATATTTGAATAATGCCCGAATATCGCTGTTTTTTCCTCTATAGTAACGTGTACAAAATCAGGATGAGTTTGCCCATTTGATACTCCAGCCCATTCCATATAAAATAGTTGAGTGAATAATTTTTTTAACATCGGATCTATATACTTGATTCCAAGCACTATATATTGAGGCGGAACATTGGCTGGTAATACCAAATCATCCCTATACCAAGGTGTTGGAGTCTTTGGTGGGACATCGTTTGCAATTGAAAAATTAAATATTGTTTCAGGCGGTTTTGTGAGACTTTTATCAATAATTATTATTCTGCCAATAATTTCGTTTGCAGAATGAAAGCCAATATTTTCCATAGTTATCTGAATACGATATGGTGGGCTTTGGGGTAAAGGCTTGATGCCTGGTGCTGCAAGGGTAAAATATGGACGCCTTGATTCTCTTTCTTCCCTTGATGAAGAACTAGCTTGATAAATTGTTATCATTGCGGCGATTGCTGCAATCGCTCCTGAAATCGCTGCTACTATTGCCCATGTTTTTTCATTAGTTAAAAAATTAACAATAGCCTTTGTGCATTCCATTTTATTTCCTCCTTAACAAATTACAAATATGCAAAAGGCAAATTGTAAGGTTCCGTTTCATATCGCCACGGCCTTGGTGTGTACGCAAAATCAATTGTATTTCAGATAAATTCTTCATATCTAAATAAATTACCTATTCAGGCGAAAAAAAGCAAGTCTAATGTCGTATGGGTAAAGAAGATGTGGCTTTAACAATGGCACGCATCTGCTGCTTAATCAGCTGAATTTGTCTTGACTATAGTTAGCCGATTATCAAACCTTCAATGGATCGATGAGCTTTATTCCGGAAAACCGCAGAAAATCCTTGTCCTTTGAATAAATGGTTGAAACGCCTTTTGACTGCATTGTTGCCACGATAAAAGCGTCGGAAATAGCGTTCCCGCGAAGATGCAACGATGTAATATCATGGCGGAAGGTTTTCCAAAACGATGTCGAATCTTCACCTATTGGAACGACGTGAGGCAATTCGAGGATCTGATCGATTACGGCAACCGACTGCGAAGGTGAAAGCGGATGCGGGAGAATGGCCGGATGAGTTGAAATTCTGATAAACGCATTGACGACAGGCCAAGGCATGCACCACTGTTCCTCACTCTCCGCGCATTTTTCAATAAACGCCTTTGCCTTGCTCCAATATTCGGAGCTCTCATTTACGGCGTAAAGCAGAAGGTTTGTGTCAACAACGAAGCTCAAGCATCCCTCCCGTCGAGGGCGGCGTTGAGCGCCTCCTTGTCTTCAAGCGGTATCCGCGGCGTCCCCATTGAAAAGGATTTAAGATGAAACCTCTTTTTTCCCTGAGAATGGCGTCGCGCCTTTTTTATTTGCAGCCCAAGGTTCAACAATTCTGTGATAGTCTCCCCCATTGTTGTGTGCGATTGATGCGCAACGGTGCGGACTTTATCAAGAACCGTTTCGTGAAGTGAAATAGTAGTTCGGGTCATATCTTAATGCTCCTTTTTATAATATACAATTTGATTCATATTTATTCAATTATAATTTCATCATGATGAATTGCAATACACACTTCAGCTTACACAATGTTCTCGATCATATCCGTAAGGTAAATCAGCGGCGAGAAAAGGTTTTTTCTTAAGTGGGTGAAATGGCCGGTTAAAACCCGTTTTCAGGGATGTCGCGGATTTGCGAATAGGCAAAGACCGGGCCGTCCTTGCAGACGTATATTCCGCCTACATTGCACCGGCCGCACTTGCCGATTCCACAACTCATCTTCCGTTCGAGCGAGGTCAATATCGCTTCGGGCGCGAAACCCAATTCAAGAAGCGGAGGTATGGTGAATTTGAGCATGATGGGCGGGCCGCACACCAGGCAATGCGCATTGGCGGCGCTTGGCGCGACTTCCTTAAGGACGATAGGCACCAAGCCCACGCGGCCTTTCCAGGAATCGTCGCCCTTGTCAACGGTAATATACGTCGTCAGGTCGCCGCGCTTCTGCCACTGCTCAAGCTCGGATTTGTATAAAAGCTCCCCTGCGCTGCGCGCGCCGTATAAAATGGTAATGGTCCCGTAATCACCCCGGACAGCGTCGGTCAACAGGTACCTGATTGTGGAGCGAAGCGTGGTGAACGCGAACCCGCCGCCGATAATGACCAGGTTTTTGCCTTTGAGTTCATCGAGGGGAAAGCTGTTGCCCAGCGGGCCGCGCACGCCCATGGTATCGCCTTCCGACAGATCGTGCATGGCGGTGGTGACAACGCCAGTAGGATAGCGCTTGACCGTGAATTCGATATAGCCCTTGTCAAGCGGCGAGGAGGCTATGCCTACCGGGCTTTCGCCCGCGCCGGACACCGACAGCATGGCGAACTGGCCGCATTTATAGCCGAAGGCGCGCTCGTCCTCCTTATTTTGGAAGGCCAGGCGAAAGGTCTTTAGGTCTTTCGCGTCGTTTTCAACGAAAACTTTATCAACGGTCACCGGGGCCGGAATATACGGATTGCTCTGGATTGCGCTCATGCTGTCACCCTGGCTAGTGTCTCTCGGATGTCGATATTGCTCGGACAATTCATGATGCAGCGGCCGCACCCCACGCAAAATACTAACCTGTAATTGTCCGGTGCATAAGAAAACTTGTGCATGATGCGCTGCCGCATCCTATCGCCTTTTTGCGCCCGCGGATTATGACCGGACGCTTCTTTTGTAAAAAGCTCGAACATGCACGCATCGTGGACCCTGATCCGTTTGCCGCCATCACCGCGCTTTTCGTCAAAAAGGTCGAAGCAATGGCAGGTAGGGCACAAAAACGTGCACGCTCCGCAGCTTAAACACGTTTCAGCCACTTCGTCCCATATCGCGGGATCATTGTTCTGTTTTATCGCACCCATATTTACGGTAACGGCTGACATTTTCTTGATCGCATCGGCTTCCTGTTTAGCAACCGCCTGCAGTTCTTTGGGCATTACCGCTCGAAAGATGTTCTTGTTCTTTTTGATGAACGCCTCGCCTTTTTCGGAAACCGCCTCTAAAACAAACGAATCGCCGAGCTTATAGGTTATAACGTCGCTGCCCGATTTCCGCGCCGGTCCCTGGCCGAGCGACTCGCAAAAACAGGTGCTCGCGGGAGAGCTGCACGCAAGCGCGACGATAAATGTTTTGTCCCTGCGGCTTTGGTAATACGGGTCCTGGTATTTGTCGTCGATAAACACTTTGTCAAGATAGGCAATCGATTGGACGTCGCAGGGGCGCACGGCGAACAGGACTGTTTTTTTCGCGTCGGTTTTTTCCTCGACCACGCCGTCCAAACCGAACCGGGAAATCGTTTCGCATTGCGGAAAAAACTCGCGCTTGAGCGGAAGTTTTACATTGGCATAATCGAACGCTATGGCGCTTTTTTCCGTAATATCGGCCAGCACAACACCGTCTTCGGTCTCAACGGGCGCCCGCACAACACCTTCCTTGAGCAGGGCCACGACCAGCTTTTTTATGTTCGTTGTGTTCAGCGCAACCTGCGTCATGTGCTATTTCTCCTCAGGATCGGTGATAAAACACTCGCTGTCGTCCTGCTTGAAGGTCTGAAGCGCCGGGACTTCGTCGCCCGAAATCCCGGGCACGCAGCCGAACAAGTCCCTGCTGTCGAGCGCAAGCTTCTGGGTAAACAGGCGAAGGTCGATGCCCATGGGACAGGCGTTGACGCATGCGTCACACTCGACGCACCGGCCCGCCTGGTGGAACATCCTGCCCAAATGAAAAACAATGGTGTCGGACAGTTGCGCGGCCGGAGAGACCCATGAGGGCTTGCGCTGGTCCGCGAAGCACACTCTGCAGTAGCAGTTCGGGCATGCCTGGCGGCACGCGTTACAGCGTATGCATTTGGAAATTTCCTCGACAAAGGCCTTCCACCGCTGCTCAGGCGATTTGGCTTCAAATGCTTTTATCCGCGCAAAGGATGTTTTAGAGGGCTTTCTGCTTTCCCCGGAAATGATGACGTCAGCGGCCTGATACGAAGGGCTTGCGCATTCAACGCACGCGCGGTTGACATCCGATTTTTTGTCTTTTTTATTTTTGGCCGGAGATTTCATTCCCATGCACGGCATTCCGATGGTTATAACGCTGTCTTTCGGCGCCTGATTTTCCTTGATAAGACCGTCAACCGATCTGCCATCGCACCCTTTTATGATGACCCCGATTCGCGGAGGCTTATAATCTTCCCTGGGCCGCGACGGTCGTTCGAAGAGTTTGGGCAAAAATGTTGCGAGATTGGCCGTGCAGTATTCGTTCCAGACCAGGTTTTCTATATTTTCCTGGGAACGGACAAAATATGGACGGGCGGTTTTGGGAAGCGAACCGTTTTGAAAACCGATGACTATATCAACTTTCTTG
>JBAVGL010000467.1:0-3554 GCA_049684795.1 Chitinivibrionales bacterium
TCCCGGCTTTGTTCCCCTGAAAGACGCTATCCGTTTTCCGTCCAGCCTGGTGATCGTTATCAGGTAATTTCCCTCGTAGGGAACGTCTATCGACAGAACATTTCCTTTTTTATTGATGGTAACTGCCTCAATGTCAATAACCGGGCTTTTTGAAACCGGTTTTAAAATCCCGACCGGTGTTATCGCAATGGAATCCAGATTGCCCATAAACGAGCCGTCCGCCGCATACAGCGAGAGAACCAGTTTCGCGGCATTTGCCGCCGCTTTAAGGGTGTCTTTGAAAGCGAATGAGTCGGACGGCGACACCGCGTAACTGTCCGCGGCGGCGATTGCTATCCCCGCCGCGCTTTTAAACACCGATTTAACGCTCCCCTGATAAAAAACGCCGTAGGTCCCCTGCGCCATCACGGTATCGTGCGATTGCTTTATTGTCAATTTATTCGTCGTCAGTCCCGCGTCGTTCACCGCCAGCACCGGGCCGAGCGACCGCGCCGCGAACCAGTCTTCGGTCATCGTCGCCGAATCGTTGGGCGCGAGCGTCGTCAGCGGGCCCATGACTTCCTCCTCGAGAAAGGTCGTGGTTCCGCTCGTATATACTTCCACCGACGAACCGCTGTCGGGATAGGTCTTCCCTTCTTGATACGTAAATCTCTTTACATACGCATAGCCGCCGAGCCGGTCGACGTAGCAGAGCCACCCGGCCTTGGAATCGGCGCCGACCTTGGCTTCCTTCCTGCCGTATTGGACGCCCATAACGCCTCCCGGCGCGGCGTTTGGTTTCCACTGCGAAGCGTCGGTACCCTGCAATTGGGCATAGCCTTTGCCGCCCCCCATCGTACTGGCCGGATTGAGGGGAAAATACAACCATATGTTGGAAAGGTCGAGCACGTTATTGTTTCTGCACACGCACTCCGTGATGTCCCAAATGCCGTGTCGCAGGGTCTTGGTCCCTTTGTTCGCCATTGTCATCTGGACTTTCACGTGCGACGACGACGCATACAGGGTAATAGTCCTTTTAAACTGAAGACCGTCGAGTGAGTCATAACCGGAAGTGTTTTCGACCCCGCTTTCCAAATAGATAACGCCGGAATCCGCGGTGTTCGCATTAATCACGCACGAATACTGGCCGACTTCCAAGACCGGGGAAGGCGGCCAGGGAAAGCTTGACTGGGGAGACGCTAGCGTCCGAAAACCGCCCAGAAGCGAGCTTACGGCAGGGACCTTGCCTTTATTTGCGCTGTCTATATACATCGAGGCATGACCGGCAATGTCATACTGCATGACCCTGCCGCCTATTCTGGGCACTATCGCGAGGGTCGTTATATTGTTTTTCATGACGTAAACGGAATCCCAGCCGGTTCCCCAGGAATTATAATTCGACGCCTTTTGAATGGAAACGTCATAGGTTTGGGCGGCAAGAACCAGGGGAAAAGCCGCCAATACCACCGTAAAAAATTCACTTAATTTCACGTTTTCCTCCGTTCATTTTTACCGACCCGCCACGACCCTCTTTACAAGTTTCTGAGACAAACCAATGCATTCCAACGTATAAACGCCTGCCGTCAAATCGGCCAGCGAAAGTACCATGGTTCCCTTTGCCGTTATTTGACGGTCCATGACTTTTTGTCCATTTGCCGAATAGAGCCGCACCGAATATTCCTTTGCAGGAGACATAGTAAGGTACACGGCGTTTCCTTTTTGATATACGCTCGGCTTTATAAGGTCGGACGTTTTCATTACCGGCACAACCGGGGTCACGGGACGAGTCAGCTGAATGAGCCCGACACTGTAGTAATTCTGCGTAAAGGTTTTTGTATAGGTCCCGCCGGTTATCGTTACCGTCGCGACCGAGTCGTAATGGGCGAGCTGAGCCGCATTGGCGATCGTGGTCCATTGCGTGGCGGTAGGATTGGCGGGTTTTCCCAAGCCTGCCCATGTTTGATATGAATTGCTGTGATTGACATCTACAACAAAATGCTCCATTCTCGCGCTTGTCCAGCCCGAAGGCATCGTAACGTTAAGCGTAACGTTATCGGTGGTTGTGGAAACTCCGGTCGTGCCGTCAACATGGCTATACACCAAAACGCTGACCGTGTCGCTCCCGGCCGAAATGGTCGCGACCGCGTTGACGCCGGGACTTGCCGTGGTCCCGCCCGTGCAGCTTACTTTATAGGCCCCAAGCCGGTGAAGCAGCATGAAGGCATTGAACACCGGTTTCCGGACGTCCCAGGATTGCGGAATAGCCGGGGCCCCCCTGCACATCAGACCATAGCAACCGGTAAAGGCGTCTCCCTCACCGGTGTTGTTGGTCTCTTCGTAAAGATCGGATATCACCCACCAGGAGAACACATAGGGCGGCGGATACGCGGTCGTATCGTTCAAATTGAGCAGGTGGATGGCCTTCGCGACGTAACTGGCGCTCTGTTCATTATCGATGCACGCGGTCCCCTGAGTAAAGGTCGGTCCCATCTCGTCGCAGAGGATCAGACCGGTAAAACCGGCGCTCTTGAGGCCATCCACTATGCTCTTGTGGTAGGTGCTTGACACGGTGGCGATGCAGGTGCCCGCGCCGTTGTTTGCGTATTCATGGTAGGTGATGAAATCCAGCTTTTTATTGGCCGATTTGCAATGCGTCGCGAACTGCGGATCGAAAACCACCGAACCGCCGGTGCCGCCGCCCGCCGCGGGCCCTCCGAGCCTGACCAGAGGATCGGTGGCCGTAAACGCAACCGCCGTGGAATCATACAGCGTTAAATACCCGGTTTGACCTCCGCCTCCTCCATACATCCAGGCCGGCTCGTTCCAAAGCTCGAAAAACCAGTTGTTCCTCACCTCCGCCGCGCCGTACCTTCCTTCAAGGTGCGTAAGAAGGGCGCTCATAAACGCCTTCCATTTGTTCCAGTCTTTCGGCGCGTTCCAGTTGCCGGGATAACCGTTATACCAAACGCTGTTCGTCCAGGATTGTGCGCTGGCCAGTTTATTGGGCATAAAACTTATTTCCACCAGCGGTCTCATTCCCGCGGCGGTGATTGAATCGTAGACCCCGTCGATACCGTTCCACCTATACACTGCGGCGCCGGTTCCATCTTCGGTATATACCGAATCGTCATCGTCCAGAACGCCGTGGCCCCTTATATATTCGAAACCGCAACTGTCGTGTGCTATTTTCATGGCGTTCTTTATTCCCCTGCCGTACGCGGTGCTGAGAACCGTGTGCATGTGGTCGCTCGCAATGCCCCTTTCATAGAACCTGTTCCACGAACCGGTTTTCGTTCCCGCGTTAACGGAAATCGTATACGTTGCCGCTTGGGCAAGGGAAAAAATCGAAATAACCCCCATTGCTATAAGCGTTCCGATTCTTGTGCTTTTAAACATAACGCTCCCTTCGTTAAAAAAAAATACGTTTGATAATCCTGTTTATCGTTTTAATTCCTCGATCCGCTTCAGGGCATAAACGCATTGTTCGGTTTGCAAAGAGCCGTAGCGCACTGCCAGCCCGTAATTTTTAACGGCGCCTTGAAGGTCTCCGAGTTTTTCATCGCACAAGGCCATGT
>JBAVGL010000468.1:0-3185 GCA_049684795.1 Chitinivibrionales bacterium
GTCAAAAACGACGTGACCTTCGGCGGCATATTATGCATGCTGGGGATGACTGAAGTGGCCACCGGTACGCTTGCCGGAGTGAGCACGATTAAAAGCGATTTCGTTCAAATGGTTTCCGATATGCGCGCCGACCTCGGGCTTCCCAATCTTCCCTTTCTCGTAGGGCATTACGAAATGGGGGCAACCGGACAGGAGCTTCCCACAACCCAGATTGGCGTTATCGTCGTCAGGGCGATCGACTCACTTCCAACCGCGATAACGTATTGCGACACAGTCAGCGATCCATACGGCAGTCAATACTATCGGGACGATCACCATTACAGCACGCTGGGAGAAAGCACGTGGGCGGCGAATGCGGTTGCCTGCATTGCCAAACATGGTTGGTTCCCGACGGCTTCGGCCATAAATAGTCCGGAAAACAGTGCCAGCGGGGAATTGCAGGCAGACGTATCAGTTTTGCATCGCAATGCAGGGAACTTCAGCGTCGTGGCCTCCTTTTCAAAGTCTATTCTGGACCCGGCCCTTACGCTCTTTAATGCCAAGGGAGAAGCGGTCAAGGGACGGGCGCATCGATCGGGCAATCAAATCCGCTATGAAGCTGTAGAACGTGGAAACGGCCTCTATATAGCCAGGGTTTCAGGGAATGGGATGGTCGTTTTCAAACAGATCATGTTGGTTTTATAGCCTTTTTTGACTCGCGGCGAAAAATTAAGATTTTATTTTCTAGTTTATCGATGTAAACCACAGTGAGGATTGTGATGATGTTATTTCGTTTTTTTTCTCTTGTAGTACCGGTTGTTTTATTCGGAGCAGTCTTTCAAGTGCAGGCAATCACTCTTGGCGGAACCAACGTTCCCAAAGACCATTTCATCGTCTATCTGGGGATCGGTCACTGCAATTTTGCCGGTCGTAATTCAACGACGGCCGATACGGTGACCAACCCCCATGCGTGGAATTATGAGTGGGATTCACAGGGACGCAATGATACGCAATGGGTCCTTGCCCAGGAGCACAATGGAGGAAACAGCGCAGGTAATACCGCGTTAGGCTACAGCGGCCTTACGCAGCGTGGCGTGGGAGGGCCCTCGATGCCTTTTTTAAAAGGCATGGTCCAGCAGTATCCCGGCTATTATTTCGGAATTATCACTAACGCGCTGTCCTGCGCGACGGTACGGATAGTGACGGGCGATACCATCATAGGGGTTCCACTTTCGGATATCGATTCCTATTCGAAAGGCGGTGGCAACCGCTATAAGGAAATAATCGGTCTTGCTCAAAAAGTCAAAAACGACGTGACATTCGGCGGCATAATATGCATGCTGGGGTTGACTGAGGTTCGCGACGGCACGCAGGCCGGAGTGAGCGTGATTAAAAGCGATTTCGTTCAAATGGTTTCGGACATACGAAACGACCTTGGACTTCCCAATCTTCCCTTTCTCATAGGGCATTACGAGATGGGAGCAACCGGCGTTTTCAGTCCCACTAGCCCGCTCGGTCCCAGCGTCGTCAGGGCAATCGACTCGCTTCCAAACGCGATTGCGTATTGCGACACCGTCAGCGATCCGGGGGGGCCCAAATATGGTTCCCAATACTACAGGGATGATCACCATTACACCACGCTAGGACAAAGTTTGTGGGCGTCAAACGCAGTTGCCTGCATCGTTAAACACGGGTGGTTTCCAACGGCATCGGCCATAAACAGCATTGGTAACAATGCCGGCAACGAAATTCAGGCGAACGTCTCGGTGGTGCGTCACAGCGCACGAAACTTCAGCGTACTGGTTTCCTTCTCAAAGCCCATGCGGGACCCCGCTCTTACGCTCTTTACCGCCAAGGGAGAAGCAATCAAGGGACAGGCGTATCGATCGGGCAATCAGATGCGCTTTGAAGTTGGCGGCTGTGGAGGCGGCTTGTATATTGCCAAGTTTTCCGGGGATGGAATGGCCGCTTTTAAACAGGTCATGCTGGTTTTGTAGCCATTTTTTTACCGCGAAAAAAAAATCCACCGATAAATCCCTCTTATTCAACAGGCAAATTAGCAAAGTTTTTGGAATTTTTGCCGATAACATATAAGAAAAGATGATTTTAAAGGGAATTTTATTATGGATATATCTTCAATATCAAATAGTTCTTCGCTTGATGATCAGATAATCCAATCATTGAACGCTCCGGTAAATCAAACGCAGCAATCCGATGATACGTCCAGTATTTTTTCTGGTGTGCTCCAAACCTTACAGAAAAACAGCACGATCAGTAATAATGATTTAGCCATGCTTCAGGCTTTGCAGGGCGCCGAAACAAGCCCAACCAGCGCCGCTTCTTCGAGCACGAATGGTTCCGCTGCTTCAAGCGCAAACAGCACTCCTAATGCACTCCAGGAATTACAGGAAACAAATGCCGCAAATAATGATTTGGCAATGCTTCAATCATTGCAAACACCATATTCGAACAGTCTATCCAATTTGCTCCAGACCATGCAACAGACTGTTTCCTCAAATGATAATTTAGCAATGCTCGCAGCCCTGCAGGGAGCCGGCAGCGACTCCGATCAATCGAACTCCAATACCAGCGACGTGCTCAACTCCCTGATCAATCCTACGGCAGATGCCAGTAACGATGATAGTGATGAATTGGATTCTTTAATCCCAACCCTGACGGATTCCAGTTCCAATGATTCCAATATATTGTCCACGCTCCAAGATTTGCCTGCTACTGATGATTCCAATTATGCCGCAAGCCCCGATGATGCTGTTTTGCAGGCATTATTGCAAACCGACAGTAATAACGGGGATTTTGCTCAAGCGCTTCAGGCATTGCAAACTAATGTCGATACCACAGACGGTTCTTCAGTGCTCCAGGATTTACCAGAGACTGATGATTCCGAAGGTTCCGCAAGCCCTGATGACACCGTTTTACAGGCATTATTGCAAACCGACAGCACTAACGGTGATTTTACAAATACGCTCCAAGCCTTGCAAAACAACGCGGATGTCAATGATCCTTCAAATACGCAGGTCAATTCCTAAATTCTCACGGATCGCCCGGATTATTCCTTGATCCACCGCACGAGCACGTCAACGATTTTCTGCGCCTGTTCCTTGTTTGAGATGTTGAATTTTGCCTTCTGCCAATAAACATCGTTGCGTTTTTGATATCTGCGGATCGTGTAAAGGATCGGTCCGTAC
>JBAVGL010000469.1:0-6718 GCA_049684795.1 Chitinivibrionales bacterium
CGCCCGGCATGGCCGAAGCTTCTCCGGCCTCCGTTGGCGCCATATACATCGCCGAGTGGGGGACATTGACGGTTTGCCATGACGCATCGCTGAAGGCGGTATCGTAAGGATTGCCCGTGCCGGTCGGATTGTTGCGGAAAAACTTCCATCCCGCGTCAAGGCTTACTTTCTGGCGGATTTTATATATACGCTGCGGATTAAAATCCGCCTGAACGCAGAGAGTAAAAACGCATACCATGATCAGCGCGCAAGCAGTTATTCGCCTGTCTGAAAAAACCATCTGTCCCCCTTTAAGACTATGATTATAATAATAAAAAAAAAGTGATTTGTCAAAAAATGTTTAGTAAAAAAAAATAAACAACTGTTAAAATCATGCTTAATGTGTTGATATTAATATAAATATATTTTTTTTTGTTTAGCAAAAGTATTTTCGATAATCAATCCGGTCAATCAAAAACACAACCTCGCCTTTTCTATTGAATAAAAAGGGCAATCATTGTATAATAATGCAGGGCCTCTTGTATCATGAATTCATGTAATCTACATGACGTTTTGGGGTGCGGCAAGCATGAAATTTCCATTGATCATAAAAGGATTTTAAAATAACGGGGAGCCGGTAATGAAAAAAACGAACAGCCGGAAGGCGCGCAATGCAAAGGCTTTCAGCCTTCTTGAGGTGCTTGTTTCCATGACCATCGTCGGCATAATCGGCGCGTTGATTTTTTCGATGCAAACTTCATCCTGGAAAACGTCGACGGCGTCCAACCGGGCGATCGTGGCGGGGCACATGGTCCAGCAGCAAATCGAACTGATGCGGATGAACATCGGCCAGAACCAGGACCTTTATTTTCCTCCTGTCAATGGTTCGGTCGTCCAGAACGGCGTCACGCTGGTCTGGCAGGTATCCGCCGCCGTCCGGCCCACCAGCGACCACGGGACCCTTTCGAATACGTGCGAATGCGATTTTACGGCAACCTGGGGCGCTGACAAGGGCGACACCTTAAAAGTGACAACGTATCTTTCAAAGATGTTTTGAAAATGAAAGTAAAAATGAATACCAACCATCATAATCGCGCGGGCGGATTTACATTACTGGAGCTTTTAGTGGGCATCGGGGTCTCGGCCATCCTGATTCTCGGACTCACCAGGCTGTTTTCAGCCACGCTTAACAGCTATTCTTTGCAGGACCAGCTCACCGAGATGAACCAGAACGCCAAATTCGCCATGGAAGAAGTCAGCAACGTGCTCATGCAGGCGGGAGCGAACTGTATATTGGTCGACGGCGACACGCTGAATAAAGACAGCATCATCAGCAGCGTCGCAAGCACGCCATGCAACAGCTTTGCCATGAAAGTCAATCCTCGCGGCGGCTTTTTTACCGTGACACCCTCCACCGCATGCAAATTGAATACATCCACGAACTGCTCCCTGCAGGTCGATAACGCCTTTCCCTTCAGGCTTGCCGACAGTCTCGGGAAAATCCCCGAAATCAATTCCGCGCCGACCCGTCCCGTCATAGATTACAAAATAACCGGAATAGATTCCACGCACAATAAAATATACTTTACCAGAAGTACCGGAGGCATCCCGAACGATTCTTTCTATGTTGGCGATGGGCTTTACTCATTCAGTTCTCAATATTACTGTTTGAAGGGGACTAATCTGTGCCTGAACAGCGATACGCTGGCGGAAAACATCGATACACTCAACATAACTTTCATGGATTCCACTGGAAATTCCACAAAAAAATGGTCTTCGATGAGTTCCGTCGGATTGTACATTGATGCCACTACATCATTGCCCGATTACCGATATAACGGATATGGCGATCACCGCAGGCACTTGCCCCTGACATATCAATTCAGGCTTAAAAACAAGGTTTGATATAAAAGGAAAATACCATGAAAAAATTTCTCGAAATCCGAAAAGGAATAATATCCTTTATAACGCTTCTCGTCCTTATGGGCGTCGGGGTCCTTGGAATCGGCATGGTAATTACTTCCCAATTAAGCAGCACGAGCGCGAACAATTTCCGCCATAAAATCCAGACCTTCAATGCCGCGGACGGAATGATGACCTTGCTTGCGCAGGACGTCCTTGATTTCAATGAGGGCAAATATATAACAGGAGCCACTGACACCACTCGCCTCGAGGCGGAAAATATGACACTCTCCACTAATTCTCCCTATGACTATTCAAAAGAGTCTAACGCCGCTGGCTCAGGCGGATGGATCATCAAAGGATCGACATCAGGAAAAACCGATACTGCAAAAATCAATTTCAGCGGCACGACCGGAATGTATAACGTGAATGTATGGTATTTCGACGAAAGCGACGGCGCTTCTACGTTTAAAGTATTTGTCAACAACTCAATGGTTGACACATGGATCGCTAACCTGAACACGTCCGGATCCAGCGTAGCGGACGCCACAACGAGAAAGGTACGGACCATTCCAGGCATATTCATTGCAAACGGCAATCAGGTGATGATCCAGGGTACGCCGGACAATTCCGAATGGGCCCGCGTTGACTGCATTGACTTCGTGTATTTGCCGACTTTTACCAGTACCGCAAAAGTCGGCAAGGATTCCATTCCGGTCATCTATAGCATATCCCAGCTTGGGACCAACATTTTCAGCATGTCAACGGATTCTTATATACTTAAGGGAACGACCCAAGGGCGAAATTATGAGACCCATCTGACGCAGACGCTCGCGCGCGAGGCAAGCGGCCAGTGGCATGAAACCGTTCACGACAGCGCCTCAATCCCGGCCACGTTTTATGATTTCAGGGGCGATTTGACCAATCCGGAATTCAACATGGGAGCTACCGATATGGCGATGAAAGGAATGGTCCAGAACGCTCTTGACGCTCAACGCAAACCGGTCCCGAATACAAACAACACGTTACGGACACGCATTCTCAACTGGTATAATTCGAACTGGTACTTATCCTCATTCACCCCGAACCAGCGATTAACAACGTGGTCCAATGCGGCCAATAATTGGAGCACATTCGCCTCATGTACTTCCGGAAACCAACGTGGCTGGTGTTTCAGCGACGGCCTGGGTTCATGGTTCAGACCCCAAGGAGGGACCGGAGCAACGTTTGATTCCTTAAATAACGCCTGGAATAATTTGAAACATCGTCCTAAATGGAACGGATCACATTGGTCGGATTCCGTCCCGAATGAATACGTGGGGATTAATTACGATTCCACCAATCCATTCGCTAATATCGTGATTTACGATTCCCTTAAATTCAGAGAAACCGGGACCAATACTGGAATTTTCACCTTTGGGGATTCGCTTAATTCGATACATAAGGACATACAATGGTTTGACACGGCCAACGGATTTACCAGGTTTGTTAAATTCATGCCTTTAAAAAATAAAGGTTATAAATGGGACTCCCATCTCCGTTACACGGCCACAAACCCTTATGGTTGCCCGGTACCGGCCTGCACTACCGCGCAAAACTTTTCATTCACCATGGAAATGCACAGAAAATTCACTTATAAACCGGGGCAGACGTTTAACTTCAGCGGGGATGACGATGTGTGGGCGTTTATCAATAACCAGCTTGTCATCGACCTGGGCGGAGTACATAAAATCATGTCGGCCTCGGTCAATCTTGACAACCTCGGATTGACTTTTGGACAGGAATACTGGTTCGATTTCTTCTATTGCGAGCGAAACGTTTGCGAAAGCGATATTCTCATCACCACGAACATGATGTTCTACATTCCGCCCCAGCCCCTTAAAAGGAGCTGGAAACGGGACTACGGGAATTTGGATTGACCATTGATATCCGCGAATATAAAGGACGTTATCGTTAGAAACAGGGTAGGATTATGAATGCGGGAGTTACGGTAAACAGGTGATTTTTCTCTCGAACGTCCCGGCGATTTTCGCTTTTTCGTCAAACGCCGTCATCCGCAGAACGTACACGCCGGTCCCCACGCGGTTTTTACGGCCGTCCGTGCCGTCCCAGAGGAACTCCTGAACGCCCGCCGCCATGCCGGGGGCCCGCGTTGTTTCGAAGACGGTTTTTCCGGAAACGCCGATGACCGACAGCTTAACCAGGCCGATTCCCGCCGCGGGCAGGGGATAGCGTATCCTCACCTGACGGCCGAAAGGATTGGGAAACGCGTCGAGAAGGCCCAGGCGCCACAGGCGCGCTTCGAGTTTTATTTTTGAAAGATATTCTTTTCCTCCAACGGCCAGCCGCAGATAGAACCGCTCTCCCCCGTTCACGGAAACGACCAGCGGCTTTTCAATCGAACTCAATGCTCCCGTTTGCAGGTCGACGAGCATTGCCTGCATTCCCCGGGGCAGGGCATTGACCGTTTCAAAACCGTATTCCACGGCGCTCAACGAGGCGGACCCGTTGACAACGGCCAGATCGAACGAGGCGCCTCCTTCGTCGAGCGCGCCCCTGACGATTTCATGCCCGAACAGGTTTTTTTTGGCGTCGCACGCGCGGATGGCGATGTTGTCAAGCTGCGGCGGGGCGCTGAAAAAATCCCGCCTTGTTTCCTTTCCCGGAGCGTACCCGCAATAGACGGGACACAGCGGCGTCCCGTCCCGCGTCCGCCCCAGCACCCTGATCGCCCAACCGTCCCGCGCGAGTTTCTTCGCCGTTTTCTTCGGGAGCCCAAAGGCCGACATCGACGCCGGGACCGGAGGAATGGAGAGCTGCACCGGCCGGTTATAAGGATTGAGGACGCTGTAACCCACAAACGGATTCGAAACCAGCGTGTCGCCCGTGTTGCCGAAATCAAGATTGATGTCGGACAGGCCTTGAACATACACCGGCTTGGTGGCATAATGCTTATTTGTGTCGAGTCCCCACTGATACCATTGGAGCGAATCGGCCGGTTGCCCGGCGGCGGCCGTCGCGGTGAGGATATCGCCGATTATGACGTTGAATTTATACGGCACGGCGATGTCGGTCCAGTCATTGGGTTGCAGGGTCGCCGGGAAAGAAGTAATAAGCGAAGGCGTTTCAGCGCTTCCGAAATCGATCAGGCTCTGCTGCCTCGTTTTCAACCAAAAAACATTCCCCGGAGCGAATGAAAAAAGGTCTTTTTGAGCGTCGGAATATTCGACCCATTTGTCCGTTGCGCCGACGTTCAGCGAACAGGGAAACCACCTGAACATTCTGAAGGCCTTCGGGTCGTATTTCCACGCGCCGTTTACCGCGAAATTCCGCAAAGCGAATCGGGCCGAAGGGCTGTCGGGCATGGCCGTTACGTGGAGCGGCATCCATTGTAAAGCGTCGGTCGTGACGGCGTCGGATTGTTTGCCGCGGATGACCTGCCGTGAAAAATCGACCGTATCGGCGTTCGCCCCGTCGCTTGCGATAAACATCGCCCGGACGCCGGCGTCTTCGCTGACCACCGACCCCGGAACGGTAAAAACCAGGGTATCGGATTTCGAATTCAAAATGGTATCGACGCTGTCCCCCTCCGAATACGAATTGGCGCCTTTTGCATAACGGAACGCGCAGTGCATATTGCAAATGTTATCGCTTACCATGACCGTATCCGCGATCGGCTGGTTGGAGAGCGCCGGGCCATCGGCTTTCCCGGACGGCGTCACCGCGGGCGGCACGGCGTCGATCATCGCTATAAACGGATCGGCGCGGTCGCGGGTCTTGACGTAAACGATATTATTGACCGCGTCCGTTCCGCTGCTTTGTTCGACCGTCCAACAGCCCCCGGCATACTGGTATATGCGGACGCTTGCGATTGAATATTTTTTTGGAATGGAATCGCACGCAATGCCCACATAGAAATAAGGCGATTGAGCGGACTGTTGTTTGAAATAGAAACCGACGCTCACGGGGATGAACCCGTTTTTTGCCGCATCCGGGGGAGCGGGCCAGGCAATAAGCGTGTCGGTCATTGAATCAAAGGGTATATCGGTTACGATCCGGATGCGTTTATTGAACGCATAGGCCGTGTCGCGCACGCTGTCCGGCCTGAAATAGACGACTCCCTGCCATGTATATGAAGGCGTCATTATCGAATCTTTTATCGGGACCGTCCAGGGACCGCCGCCTTTTTTCAGCCACAGCGCCACGTAGTATGTGGTGTTGAACATGATGGATTTTCCGAGCGCAATCGAAGCGCTGTCGGAAGGAAGGTTCCCCGGCGCTATCTGTTTGACCACGCCGGTATCGGCCGGATATCCGGACGCCGAACAGTAAATGCCTATCGTATAATTTTTGGATTGCGCTGAATCCTTTGTCCAGAAAACCTTGATCGCATTCGCCACGGGGTCGAAAGTGATTTTTTTTATTTGAATTGTATTAACAACGGTTGTGGTGTCGATGGATGAGATAATAGTGATATAGTTTGTCTTTGTCACGGAATCTTTTCCTCCCGGTCCGCTCACCACAAGCTTTACTGAAAAACTGCCCGTGGTTATATAATCATGCAGAGGATTCTTAGACGTGTCGGTTGAGTTATCTCCAAAAGTCCACAAACGGGAAGTAATCGTGCCGGTCGACGAGTCGATGAATTGAACTTTTAATGAATCGGTTCCGGTGGTTGGCGCGCCTGAAAAACTGGCCTTAGGCTTGGGAATGCTCGCGGTGATATTGATATAGCTTAATTGCGGAAATGAGTCCTTGCCGCCCGGCCCGATCACCACAAGGTTTACTGAAAAAATTCCCGCTTTCTTATAATCATGGACCGGGTTTTTAGACGTGT
>JBAVGL010000470.1:0-6120 GCA_049684795.1 Chitinivibrionales bacterium
TTGGGAAAGCGGCGTTCTTAATAATTCTGCAGGGGCTTAATGTTTTTATTATTACATTATTTTTAATTTCAGGATTCGTCATTTTAAAAAGTTACATCGGATTGATCGGATATTATTTTTCGGTTATTCTTGGAAACATTATTATGATGCGGTATTTAAAAAAATATGCCGAAATTAGAGTTGTTGATTTTTATAAAAAAACAAAAATAACCCGATTGATTTTATTTCATTTTTTGTTGATATCCGATATTGTTTTTCTTCTTAAAGCACCCAATAAATGGATGTTTTCACAAATGGTATTTTCGTTGCTTTGTTTGGGGTTGTTTAATATGGAAATAAAAGGAATGTTAATAATCTTAAAAAATGCGCTATCTTCAAAACGCATTGCCAAATTTATTTGAAAGTTACACTTTTGACCAGATAAATTATCATGAAAATATCCATTATTACACCTACCTTGAACCATGCACGTTTTATCGAAGATACTATATTATCCGTAAAGAACCAGGATTATAAGGATTTCGAGCATATCGTTATCGACGGCGGGTCGGACGATGGCACAATTGATATACTTAGAAAATACCCTCATTTAATTTGGATTTCCGAAAAAGATTCCGGTCAGAGCAATGCCATAAATAAAGGCTTCAAAATGGCCAAGGGTGATATAATAACATGGCTAAATTCAGATGATTATTTCGAAAACAATATTTTTTCGAGAATAGTTAAACTTTTTGAAGATAATAAAGATTGTTTCGTACTTTACGGCAACATGACCGATATAGGCGAGAACAAAAACATCTTAGGGACTCGAACCGGGGACACAATCACCTTAAAGCATCTATTGATAAACCCGGATATTGTCCGCCAACCTGGTTGCTTTTGGCGAAGAGAGGTAATTAATCGTATCGGGAATTTGAATGAGGATTTGCATTTAGTAATGGATTACGATTATTTCCTTAGAATTGCAAAACAATTTAAATTTTACCATGTTAACATAAACTTATGCTATTTCCGACTTTTTCAAGGGACAAAAACAAGTCGGCTTCCCAAAAGACAGCTCCAGGAAATCTATTGGGTCATGAGGAAAGAATCTTCATGGATTCCTTTCAGATTTTATTTGTTTCTTTTTAACAGAAAATACTTTTCAATGAAACAAAAACTATTTAATGTGATTAAACGGCTTATACGCATTTCATGGCATTTGCAAATTTTATTATGAAGCTCAGCGGCAAGCAAATTGGCGTATCCAATCATTGACAGATTAAACTTATAAATATGTGCGATGTATTACCAGGTTTTTCTGTAACACCGCCTGGCGGAGTAAGAATTGTATACAAGCACGTTGAATATTTAAAGAAACATGCCCACAACGAAACATTAAAGATTTTTTTGTATGAGCAAATCCATTACTTTTGTCTTAGGTGCAAGCGGAAAATTGCCTTCCGGAGGGCTTAAAATCATTTATGAATATGCAAACCGTTTGAGCGCAAAAGGCTGGCGCGTCAATGTCATCCATCCTAAAATCCTATGCTTGACACAAATGTCCTTTTTCAAGTATATCAGGTTTTATTGCGCATATTTTTACAGCCTTGTTTCTAAATCATACCTGCCTGCTTCCTGGTTTAAAATTGGCCCTGAAGTTCGGATGAAGTGGGTGCCGGATTTGAATGAAAAATTCATCCCCGATGCGGATTGCATCGTTGACGTTCCGGTTGAAACCGCATCGTTTGTCAATTCATATTCCAGCCGGAAGGGAAGAAAATATTATTTCATTCAAGGTTTTGAAGACTGGGCGATGAAAAAAGAGGACATCGAAACGACGTGGAAATTCCCAATGAACAAAATAGTCGTGTCGAAGTGGCTTCAAAAGAAGGTGAATAGTATGGGAGAAAATGCCGTTTATATTCCAAACGGACTGGATTTTTCATTTTTTAAAAAAACAAATCCCTTCAACGAGCGGCCTTTAAAAAGCATTTTGTTTATTTCTCATTTTTTTGAATTTAAAGGGACAAAGTATGCGTTAAAAGCATCAGAATTCCTGAGTAATAAATATCCGGAATTTAAAATTAAGACATTCAGCGCGTATAAAAAATCGGTCAATTATCCTTCTTTTATTGAATATTATCAAACTCCATCTCAGGAGATTTTAAGAAATTTGTATAATTCTTGCGCAATTTTCATTGCTCCGAGCTTGTCGGAAGGATGGGATTTACCATTATGTGAAGCTATGCTCTGCGGTTGCGTTTGCGTTGCAACGGACATCGATGGACATCGGGAATATATTGAAGACAATGTAAACGGCTTTTATTGTGTGCCCGCATCAGCAGAATCTATTGTTGCAAAAGTTGAGTATATAATAAATAATCCGGATAGGGCCCTAAAAGTATCCGAAAACGCTCCGAACACTCTTAAGAAATTTGATTGGGATTCCCGCGTGGATCTCCTTGAGCAAGCTCTTTTATCAAATAAGCCGCGATAATGTATTTAAACTCGTTCTTTCTTTCCCAAACATATCACGTCCTGATGATTATTCATTCCCTGTTCAATAAAATTAAGAATAGAAAAGTATTTTGACCAAATGCTAAAAATATAATCCCGTGTGT
Organism: Chitinivibrionales bacterium; assembly: GCA_049684795.1. Lineage (GTDB taxonomy): Bacteria > Fibrobacterota > Chitinivibrionia > Chitinivibrionales > FEN-1185 > JBAVGL01. Next base: position 2,604 of record JBAVGL010000470.1, read on the forward strand.
GATATGAGGTCTGATAAAAACTAGGCAAACCATCTAATTTATATTTTCCTGAGCTCGTAATTTCAAAAAGAAATCCTTTTTCGTAAAGCATTTTGTTCTTTTCAGGAATCAGCAGTTTGTGGTCCTTTCTGCCATGAACCGTTAATAACAAAATCGCACCCGGCTTCATGATTCGATTGAGTTCTTCAAGCCACGTCATTTGCATTTTTTCATCAAGATGGGTCAAGACGGAAATCCCATAAATAAAATCAAATTGGTCGCGTTCATAGGGAAGAGGGGGGGGCGTATTGACAATGTCAAACTTTGCTTTGTGTATGTTTTTTCTGCACCAGTTTATTAAATCCCCATCAATATCGCATCCAAATATGTTGGCTTTTATATCTGTTTGGAGGAGGTAGCGAAGAACCCTCCCGCAGCCGCACCCCCAATCCAAAATAGATGTCATTTTATCAAAATGATAATTGACAGATTCAATCGCAAACTGAATATCATTAAAGCATTTTTGTCCAACATTAAGAAAATCATTCCTGTCAATATTCCCATGGACTCGATGCCGAAGCTTAGGACCGGGGACGGGTATTTCTTGCTTTATTGGAAATAAGGCCTCAATTAGCCCATAAGCAATAAATTGCGTTTGGAGTAGAATATATTTAATAAAAGTTCGATGTTGTTTAGGAACAATTTTACGCAAAATCTTTTTCATGATCACTTCCTCGTAAATAAATGAGTGCCGTTATTTTGTCCGTAAAAAGCATTTGTATTACTTATTGCTTTTAATTTCCGGCTTTTTAATATATTTCCAAGAATGAGAGCCTACATTTGAAAAGAAATGACCAATCTCTAACGGTCGCCTACAGAGCCTAACCAAGAAAAATTAGCTACGAAAATAAACAATTTTATTGGCATCAATATTCATCGAATATAGTAATTTTACTAATGCTTAGCACTGCATTTTGGGGAGTTAAAATAATTTCCTCAAGAAAGGCAGCGAAAAAAGCATTATCAACCTTATCAAAATAGCTGTTGCCATCAATGAATTCCCCCTTAGTTTCAATCATCATTCTTAATTGGAACGGAAAGGAGCACCTCCAGGAATGCATCGGTTCCGCTTTGAAATCCTTTTATTCCCCCCTGGAAATCATCCTTGCGGACAACGGCTCGTCGGATGGATCTATTGAATTCGTCAAGTCTGTTTTCCCGTCCGTCGTTATTCTTGACATCAAGGAAAACCTGGGCTACGCCGAAGGAAACAATCGTGGAATCGGTATCGCACAAGGTAAATATGTCGTTACTTTAAATAACGACACGACCGTTGAGCAGGATTGGCTCGATCGACCGATTGAGTACCTTGAGAGGGATGCACATCTTGGCATGGTCGGTTGTCGCCAGATGAATTATTACAATCGGGCCTTGGTCGACGGTTTATTTCTTTATCCCGCCCCGGAATTGATTTTTAAAAGATTTGGGCATAAAACGACGTTTGATCCTCATGGCCGTTTTGCCTCTCCTGGTTATGTGTTAGCGCTGAGTGGAGGGTCCGCCATGTACCGAAAAGAAATGTTCATTCAGCTCGGAGGGTTTGACGGCAATTTATTTGCCTACCATGACGAAGCGGATTTATGCATGCGAGCCTTCCTTGACGGGTGGAAATGCCTGTATGTCCCCACATCGGTAGTTTATCACAAAGACAATGCAAGCTTTAAAAAAAGGGGGGCAAGCAGCCATTATTTTCATGAAAGAAACAGAATGTGGTTTATCTATAAATATTTTCCATGGTCATTTATTTTTAGCCATCTGCATTCGATTATTTTCCAGGAAATGGTTACTATCGGACTTCATTTTATTAAGAAGAACGGCCGTTTAAACTATTTTAAAGCAAGGTTGCACGGATTCATGGGAATACGGCAATATTCTAAGAAAAGAAAAATATATACGAAGAAATTTCTAAGCAGAAAAGCGGAGTTTTTAGTGTTCCAGAAGAAAAAAATTATTCCCTTATCATAAGTCGTCGATCCGTTCGCCGCCTTTCATGGCTCAGACCTAATTTATTATATGAGAATCCTGCTCATTACCGACACTCATTCGCTTGTGGGGGGCGCCGAAAAGCAATTCTTCCGGCTTAAGGAGTTGCTGCGAAAAGAAGGTTGCGAGGTCTTTTCTTTGGGGTTTTCGGACAAGGACGAGGAAGGAGCCGATTTTTCGATACTAAAAGAGACGCCGGTAAAAGCGATGCGGCATATCTGGCGACTCTTTTTTAATAGACGGATGTATTTACGGATAAAACACTATATCGATAAAGTCAACCCCGACATTATTCACCTTCACAATATCAACAAATACACCATTTCGCTTTTAAAAGCCGTTTCCAAACGCACGGTAATCCAAACCGTGCACGACTATAAGCTGGTATGCCCGACCCTGTGGAACGTGCACAACGATTTAGCCCCCTGCCCTACCGGAATGAAATTGGGCTGCATCAGAAAGCACCGGCGAAACTGCAATTGGGCCGTATACCTTTCGCACCTCTTCTTTTTTTATCGAAGAAATGCACTGCTCAGAAAAAGGGTGCAGGCGTTTATCGCACCTTCCTTACCATTAAAGAAATACCTTGAAATGAACAGGTTTAAAAATGTCGCCTTTATTCCATACCCCGTGGAAAATAAGGAAACCGGACAAAATTTCTCCAAAATAAGAGACCATCAAATCCTTTTCGTTGGGCAAATCGAGGAAAACAAAGGCATTCGAATTTTAATCGAAGCAATTCCGTCTATTTCCGCGCGGATCCCCCAAATCAGGCTCATGGTCGTCGGCGACGGACCCCTGAAAGACGAAATGGTTGCGCTGGTAAAAAAAACCGGTATGGAAAAGAATGTCGTGTTCCTCGGACGGCAGGCGCACCCGGATCCGTATTATGAAGAATCGGCATGTCTGGTCGTCCCCGGCATTTGGATGGAACAATTTGGGCTTGTTACGGCGGAAGCCATGATGCACCGACGGGCCGTAATCGGGTCCGATCGAGGCGGGACCGCCTGGCTCGTCGAAGACGGCAAGACTGGATTTTTGTTCGACCCGCGAAATAAAGAAGAGCTTTCCGGGAAAATTCTAACCCTTCTATCCGATAAAGATAAAATCACCGAATTCGGAAATAACGGGTATAAACGGATCAAAGAAATCGCCGATACAAAAGAAAGTCTTGCTAAGATAACCGCATTATACAGAAGTAAAATCAATAAATAGCCCTGCAGCCTGTCCTGCCAAAATTTCATTTTCTGTGGTTAATCGACCGTTCTACTTCTTAAAAAGGCCTTGGATAAATAAGGAAACAAATAATTCCAATAAATAATCTTAGCGACATATATAAAAACAGAAAACTTCTTTTTGTTGCATCGAAACACATCAATGCCCTGCCGGATCAACCGGAAATGGTTCTTGATATTATCTTTTCGAATTGAAGATTGAAACCATATCTGGCTTTTTGATAATCCGGAAGGTTCATTAAATCCTATTACATTTTTAC
>JBAVGL010000471.1:0-1749 GCA_049684795.1 Chitinivibrionales bacterium
AGAAAAAGGTAAGTAATCAGTAACTTTGCCTTCAAATAGGACAGAAAATATTCTCATATTTAAGAACAGGGTTATTAAAATTATCGGGTTGTTCAACGTTGCTTTGGGGAATAAACAGCAAGGCACGGATTTTGCTTTTTTAGTGATGTTATGAGAAACATTGACACTTTGCGAGGCCGACGCCATGGCTCTAAACAATATTTTCAAGAAGGCCGCGATCACAATTACCGGCTACATTTATGGTTTCGATGGAATGTTGAAAACAGGTGCGCAAACCGGAAGCGACGAAATATCCAGAAAAATGCGCTTGCACTGGTTCCCGGGAAAATTGCATGTCTGGGAAGCGACGCGAAGATGGAGAGGCAGATGGCGAGCATTCGGTCCGGGCGCACGGAAAAAGAAACCGCGCCGCGTTCCGCTTACAACGGCGTTCCTTATATGCGCCGGAGCGGCTCTTGCCGTATTGTTTGTTTACGAAATAATAACTTCACGAGGGGAGGCGCTCTATTTCGCGAAAAGCGCGGGCGCTTGTACCTATACGTCCAATGAAGGCCCGTCGCACCGTATCCGTTTTCCCGTGCACGGTCCCTATGACCTGCGGCTCGGTTATTGCGACATACCGAAATTCGTTTCACGATTGCGGCATAGCGATTTCACGGTGATACGCCAGGCGGTAATTTCCGCGAGCATGGTCGATGCGTTTGACAAAGGATACAATCCGCCTTACCATGAAAAGCAGCAGGCGGGCATTTCGGTGCTGGACAGGAACGGCCGGGATCTTTATAAAGCGGCGTTTCCCGCGCCAGTCTATGCGGCCTTCGATTCCGTCCCTAAACCAGCGGTGGACGCATTTGGGGATGCTCCATGGCCGCATGATTATTTCGGATTCGCTCTACGAACGGGCATTGTCGACCCGCGTCCCGATCAACCATACCATTTCGGCCAAGGAAAAGGCGATCTTTAAAGCCGCCAGCGGCATATTGGACCCGCTCATGGGAATGCTTGCCGTGGCCGGCATTTATGAATTAACACGACTGGACTGCGCCGTCCGAAGTACTCTCGATTCTGACGGGACGGCGCGCGTCGCCGGTTTTTTCAGCATGCTTAAAACCAGTCCCGCTTTTTTGGACTCGCTTGGCCTGCGCGGACCAAGAATGCTTGACAATGGTGATCCCGCCAAGGTTATTTACAGCCTGAGCCTTTTTGAAAAAAAAGGTTCCTCGAACATGGCGAGGATCCGGGCCGATTCCTACGATGCCCCGCTCGATTTCAATGACGGCATACGGCTTGATCTCGGTTCGACGGCCAAATTACGGACCCTCATCGTCTATTGTGAGGCAGTGGAAGAACTGCACCGGCGTTTGTCCGCTTTTGATAAACAAGATCTTCTGGCGTTTAAGGGCTCCGACCCGCTGAGCAGCTGGGCGCGGTCGTACATATTGCGCGCTTCGGACACAGGCCTTGGCGCCATGTTGGGTTCAAGCTCGGCCCCGAGTCCAAAAATTACGATTTTACAAGTTCGTATCCCGTCCAGATCTTTGCTTCGCTTGCGCCGGGCCTTGTGTCCCTGGTTGATGGAAAAGACGCCGGAACGAGCCGATATCCGGGAGACAAATGGTATGCCAAGAAAAATTAAGGGCTTTCTGAAACAGCAGGAATCGTGAGCAATGGCATTGTTTTTGCTGTATTCTAAAAGATGATTTGAAAAGAGGGCCCGCACTTTCTTGTGGAGGTGGATCAATGGTAGAT
>JBAVGL010000472.1:0-2715 GCA_049684795.1 Chitinivibrionales bacterium
TTATTTCGGGCTACCGAAATATTACCGGCCCGGTGCCCATGCTTCCCAAATGGGCGTTCGGTTACTGGCAGTGCAAAAACCGGTATATGAGTTCGAGCCAGATTCTCGGCGTGGTTGACACTTTTCGCCAAAAAAGCCTCCCCGTCGACATTATCGTGCAGGATTGGAGCTGGTGGAGCGGGACGACCACGGGATACGGTTCGTTTACATGGGACACGCCTTACACGAACCCTGCGCCCTCATCCTGGATTTCGACCCTTCACAGCAATAACGCGCATTTCGGCATTTCGATTTGGGAAAACTTCATGCCCGGAGAATCGAACTATGCCACCATGCAGTCTCATCTGATTACCACGACCTGCAATTCGAATGGCGGCCCTTACCTTAATATTTTCGACACTACCGGCGCCAGGTTGTACTGGAACCTTTTAAACAGCGTACTGTACAGCGTGGGAGTCGACGCCTGGTGGAACGACGCGACGGAACCGGAATGTCCCGAATTGACGGGTCTGAGCACCAGCAACGGAGTGATCGACCAGTGCAACAACGAATATTCCCTTGCGTGCGCCAAAAACATTTATACGAACCAACGCGCCGTGTCCAGTGCAAAGCGCGTCGTCAACCTCTCCCGTTCGTTTTACGGAGGCCAGGCGCGGTTTGGAACCATATACTGGAACGGCGATCTCAGCAGCAGCTCCATGGTGAATGTTGCGACGACGGTCTCCGGCGGTCTCAATGGCAGCATGTCCGGCAACCCCTATTGGTGCTCGGACATCGGAGGGTTTCAAAATAACGTGGGCGCTCAGACTGACGACATCCTGGAACGGTGGTTCCAGGCAGGCACCTTTTTTCCCATTTTCCGCGTCCACGGATCGCGCGCCACGGAAATTTACAATATGAGCGCCGCGGCGGCGTCGATAGCCACCGCGTTCGATATCTTGCGGTACCGCCTGATGCCCTATATTTACTCGCTTGCGTGGATGGTGACCAACCAGAACTACACCATTACGCGCGCGCTGCCGTTCGATTTTTCCTCCGATCCGAACGTTTTAAGCACCGATTACCCCGACCAGTACATGTTCGGCCCGGCGCTTATGATCAATCCGGTCCACACTACGAACGCCACGTCGAGGTCGGTATATCTGCCGGCCGGTACAACGTGGTATAATTTCTGGACCGGCGCGACGACGGCGGGCGGAACAAGCGTTACCGCGTCGGCGCCCGCGTCGATCATACCGATTTACGCCAGGGCGGGAGCGATCCTTCCCATGGGTCCGAAAATCATGTATGCCACCCAGAGCGTCGACCCGATCGAATTGCGGGTGTATCCCGGCGCAAACGGCTCGTTTACGCTGTATGAAGACGAGGGAGACAATTATAACTACGAAAGCGGCAAATACGCGACAATCCCGATCACCTATCAGGACGCTACGAAAAACCTGATAATCGGCGCCAGGTCGGGAAGTTTCACCGGCATGGTCGCGAGCCGCACTTTTAACGTCGTGTTTGTATCGAGCGGACACGGAATCGCCGACACGATAACCGCGGATCCCGATAAGGTCTTGACGTATACGGGCACGGCGGTGTCGACCACGGGCGTCCTGGTGGCGCCGCAAAGCGCCTCATTTCCCAGCGTCCGGTCGTTGAGCGCCACACTTAAAACAACCGAAAACATCGTGACGCTTGGCAGTGAGTTCGCCGGTAAGTCGAAGTCCGTGGCCGTGTATGACCTGAGCGGGCATATGATTGCCATGAAGACCTTGAGGACGAACACCATCAATCTGCGCAAGGACCTCGGGGTTCCAAGCGGGGTTTATATTGTCAAGGCAAAAACCCTTCCGTAAAGCATGCGTTTGTTTTTGGAAATGACCTGGGAAAGGGCCGGACAGTCCGGCCCTTTCCGTGTATAAAAAGAAAATCCTGCATGAGTGTGCGAAATATATTTTAAAAACTCAATTTGCCTTTTGTTAGGCAGTCCAAACAAAATCGTTTTAAAGGAGGCGTTGAATGAGGGTAAAAATCTTCACGGGAATTACCGTAGTGCTCCTGGCTTTGTCGTCCGCGATGGGGGATGTTGTCACGGCCACCAGCAATGCCTTCAGTTTCCCGGCATTGACCAGCGTTAAAAACGGCGGCGTTTTCGCGAAAGCCTTGACCTATTTCAAGCATTCGGGATTTTCCCCGAAATCCGGCATCGTGACACTCATGTGGTCGGTTCCCCCTCAGACCAACGTGGAACGGGGGACCATCGCGATTTACACGATGCGCGGACAAACGGTAAAAACATTTCCCATCAGCGCGGCGGCCGGCGCCGTGACCTGGAGGACTTCGGGAAAAGAAGGGCTCGGCGGGGTGTATGTCGCCAAGCTTACCTACGGTTCCCAGAAGCAAAACCTTAAACTGATACTGTGCAAGTAAAGGGGAGAAAAACCATGAAAAGAAACTCTATTGCAATTATACTCGCGTTAATGATCGTTCTCCCCGCCGGGGCGGCGACGCAAATCAGGAAGGTCAATGTAGACCTCGTCAAGGGCTACAGCGCCGTCATGGAAAGCGGCGTGCAGGCCAATTATTACATGGGCAGGCTGACCTATTCATTTCTTTCCGGGGGAGGGGATTCGCTTTTCGTTAACTTTGTCATAACAAAACAGGGGCTGCCGGACACGGCGCTCATTATTGAAAAAACCGGCGATTGGGGCCTGGTCAAGCAGGCGA